>JAPLGV010000255.1 GCA_026389975.1 Chloroflexota bacterium | reverse complement strand
GCTTCCAATATGTGCGTTCAGCATTGGGATTTCCAGTTTTGTAGATTATTCCTTGGACCTGGATTGGTGATCTACCCGAGCAGAGATTATCTTGATACCCGCCAAATGAGAAGGCGGGACAAAGTTTACACTGGCTCACAGGAGAAAATCCCATTTATGAAAGAGCAAGAGGTTGTCATCGAGGCATTTACTGAACTTGCTCCTCGCTATGAGAAGGTTGTTGACAACGAACTCAATCGATTCTGGGGATGGAGTTATGCTGGATTTGTTGACCGCTTGATTGAGTTGACGCCAATATCCGATGGTGACTTCATACTTGACCTGGCAACGGGTACCTCGGTCATTCCAAGAAGGCTCGTTGAGAGAGTGAAGAAGGAATACCAGGTTGTAGGATTGGATATTACCGCGCGTATGCTAAAACGGGGGAAGGAGAAAATCGATCAGGATAAAGCGAATATCAATATCCACCTGACTTGTGGGGACGCAATGGTCATGCCTTTCAGTAAAGAATCTTTCAATGTGGTCATGTGTGGGCTGGCAACGCACCACATGAATGTGCCACGCATGCTATCCGAGATAAAACGGGTATTAAAAAGCGGAGGCAGAATCTCGATCGCGGATGCCGGAGGATCGCGTTTATGGCATCTATCTGTGATTAAGGTATTAATAAGAGCCGCTGCGTTTCTTTATTTTCTTGCGGTTGAAAACATTTCCCGAGCCTGGGCGGAAGCAGCCGCAGTATCAAACATTCGCACCGCAGACGAATGGAATACGCTCCTTTCTGAGCTTGGGTTCATTGACATTCGAATCACCAAACTCCCCTCAAAACGGTTTTGGACCCCCGATCCGCTTGTTTTAGAAGCCACAAAATCATCTTGACCATCCATAATAATAAAGGAGAAAGGCATGACATCAACCATCGATCTCTTAAGGCAGGGAAGAAATGATGAAATCTGGACGAAACACTGTGGTTTTCTCGAGCTCAAGCTCGATGAATTTATGGAGATTCAGGAACGGCTCCTGCTCGAGCAAATCGGTTTTCTGAGCCGCAGTGAGATCGGAAAGAAACTGATCGGAGAAATTCAGCCTGCCTGTGTGGCGGAATTTCGTCGTCGGGTTCCTCTGACGACTTATCTTGATTATGAGCCGTATTTGAAGGAAAAGAAATCGGATTCATTGCCTGTTGAACCGTATGCCTGGGCACGTACATCCGGGCGTTCTGGGGAATATTCTGCCAAATGGGCACCCTACTCAAAAAGAATGTATGACTCCCTGGGGGAAGTGGCGGTTGGCGCAATGCTCATGGCCTCCTGCACTCGAAAAGGCGAAGTCAACCTGCACCCAGAAAATGTTATTCTTCTTGGGACAGCACCACCCCCTTACACCTCTGGGCTGATCACCCATTCGGTGGCCGACCAATTGGAAGTTACCTTTGTCCCCTCGCTCGAAGCCGGAGAGAAAATGGATTTCGGTGAGCGAATTGCAGAAGGGTTTAAACTTGCGATGGGCACAGGCCTGGATTTTTTCTACGGCCTTTCCAGTATTCTTGCAAAAACCGGGCAGCGTTTTGAAAGCGGTTCCGGTAATATCAAATTCTCTCCAACAATGCTGCGTCCAAGTGTGATCTTCAGGTTGCTGGGGGGGTTCCTCAAAGCCAAATTAAACAAACGAAATGTATTACCCAAGGATATATGGAAACTCAAAGGTATCATGAGTGGAGGAACAGATACTGACATTTACAGGGAACGAATCAAACGCTACTGGGGCAAGGAACCCCTGGAGGGTTATGCATGCACGGAGGGGGGAAATATGGCCATGCAAGCCTGGAATTTCAAGGGCATGACTTTTTTCCCGGATTGTAACTTCCTTGAGTTCATCCCATACGAAGATCACATAAAGAACAAGCAAGACCCGGGGTATCAACCGCCGACGGTTCTTCTCAACGAATTGCAGCCGGGCATCTATGAATTGGTGTTCACCAATCTGCTCGGAGGGGTGTTCACCCGTTACCGGGTCGGTGATCTTTTCGAAGTGCTCTCGTTGCGTGATGAGGAATTGAATATTGATATCCCCCAGGTGCGGTTTTATTCCCGCGCGGATGACATCATCGACCTGGGAGGATTCACAAAATTGACTGAAAGGTCTATCTGGCAGGTGATCGAGGCTTCAAAGATCGACTATGTGGAGTGGACCGCAAGGAAGGAACAGGTTGGCGGCGAGCCCATCCTGCACTTGTATATTGAACTCGGTGAATCGGATGGGACCTCCTCGGACCAGTTAAAGCCTTTAATCCACGCTGCCTTACAGCAGGCCAATTCGGATTTTACAGATCTTGAACACATGCTCGGAAGCGACCACCTGCAAGTCACGCGGTTGGCGAATAATTCTTTCGCGCGGTACATGGAGGATCGCCAGCGTGCAGGTTCGGACCTGGGTCATGTGAAACCCCCCCATATGCAACCATCGGATGAAGTGATGGAACGTTTGCTCCAAGCTGGATAGGGATAATCAAACAGCATGCACTGGGAACCGAACGCGCTGATACCACTTTTATCGGTCATCCTCTACGGGGTTTTATTCCTCGTGGTGACTTTTTCCAGGTCCTCAACCCAAATCCAGGAGCGGCGGATTTTCAGAGAGTATCTCCTGGCGATGCTGCTTTGGTCTGTGAGTGCCTTCCTGGTGCTGGTTGGTATTGGAGGGGTGGTCTTCGAGTTTCGTTTGATGCTTGTAGCAGCGCTTGGGTCGATGGTCGCCATATTTCGATTTGTACAAACGGTGCTGGGTCGCCGCTGGCGCTGGGCAGTCTGGGTCTATTTGTATGCCGCCGCAGCCATGACGATCAGTATGTTCACCAATTGGGTGGTTGTTTCCGCCTCCGTTCAGGCGGGTGTGCTGAGTTATGAATTCGCCCCCCAGGTCGTGCTCGTCGCTGGTCCCGGTTATGTTCTCTACATTTACAGCCTGATCCAGCTCATGCGCGGCTATCGGACATCGGAAAACCCACATCAAAGAAATCGTCTCCGTTACTTGATAAGCGGTCTGGGCCTGGTCATCGTCACGTCCGTGGTCAATTTCACCCCCCTGGGCAGGTATCCGATTGACATTGCGGGCAATGGGATCAATGCCTTATTCATCGCCTATGCCATTCTGCGTCATAACCTCCTGGACATTCGGGTGGTAATCCGCAAAAGCCTGCTCTATTCCATCCCCACTGTCCTCATCGGTACGGGTTATTTCCTGGTCATCTCTCTTGCCTTGAGGCTATTCGATCTCTACTCCGGATTGGGGATCTTCATCCTTTCCCTCATCGTGGCCATCCTGACTGCCCTGGTGGCTCAGCCGCTGCGCGATAAAGCCCAATCCTGGATTGACCGGTTGTTCTTCAGGGAAAAATATCACTCGGGTCTGATGCTGCAGCGGCTCAGCAGCCAGGCGGCTTCCATTCTGGACCTCGACATCATTACGAATCTAATCCTGGAGGAGACCACCTCTATCCTGCATATTGAAAAAGCAGCCTTTCTTCTCAAACGAGTTGAGAGTGAAGAATTTTTCCTGACCACCCAAAAAGGAATGGCTTCAAATGCAATGATCCAGTTGAGTAAGAACCATCCTATTGCGCTTTGGTTCTCCAACCACGATCAACTGCTCACCCGGCATGACTTGAGCGTGGCACCCCAATTCAAGGCTCTCTGGGGCCGGGAGAGAGAGGAATTGGAAAGGATCGAGGCAGAGCTATTTATTCCACTGAAAGTCAAAGGGAAACTGGTGGGAATCTTCGCTGTTGGGGTGAAACGCTCGGAGGAAGGTTTTTCACAGGATGATCAACTTACTTTGACCACCCTTGCCAATCAGGTTGCCGTGACCATCGAAAACGCACGCTTATACACCGCCGAGCAGCATCGTCGCCAGGAATTGGGTACCTTGTATGAAATGGCGCGTATATTGGTCGTCTCCGATGATGTGGAAACTGTTTTGAATAGCATTGCCGAACATGTCATTAAGAATGTACATGCCACCTTCGCTCGCATTCTGACCATGGAAAAGGGGGGTGAATTTCTTTGCCGGACAACTTACCCGATCCGCAATATAGGAAACGATTTGGGCATTGGAAAGATCGAGCCTTTATCCACAAAGAAATATTACCAACGGGCAATTAACCTTGGCAAAGCCCTTGTCCTGGATTGGGATGATCCCGCCTTCAATGAAAATGACCGCCATGACCTCTTCCTTGATTTGGCAAAAAGCCTGTGCATTTCTCCCCTGTTGGTGGGTGACGAACCAGTTGGGCTGTTGGTTCTGGGAGAGGCCCGCAGAACGACACGCGAGCCTTTTGATCCTGACAAACTGAAACTTGTGAATGCAATCTCAGATCAGGCTGCGAGTGGCCTTCAGCGCGCTATCCTTCATGAACAGTTGGAGGAAAGTTTAGTGCAGACGGTGCTGGCTTTGGCGAAGGCGATGGATGCCCGCGATGCCTATACACAGGACCACAGCCAGCGCATGGCTGCGATTACCGAGGCTTTGTGTCGAAAGCTTGATATAGACGAAGAACAAATTCAGGCAATTCGTTCGGCAGCCGCTCTCCACGATATCGGGAAGATCGGCGTACCGGATGAAATTCTTAGAAAACCGGGGCCACTTACCAGCCAGGAATGGGATTCAATGAAACGTCATCCCAAAATCGGGGCTGACATTCTCGCGCCGGTTATTAAATTCACCCACATAGCCCCGATTATTATTGCTCATCACGAGAAATTCGATGGGAGTGGCTACCCGTATGGATTAAAAGGGGATCAGATCCCCATGGGCGCTCGGATCCTGGCAGTGGTGGATGCATATATTGCCATTATAGACGAGCGCGTCTATCGAAAAGCCCGCAGTCACAAGGAGGCAATATCTGAATTAGTGAAGTATAGTGGTTCGCAATTTGATCCTACGGTTGTGGATGAGTTCCTGAAATTAGTGAGCGAGGGGAGCAAGGATTTGGCTGCATGACCATCACCAGGGATGCGCGCCTTGAGGTTCAAACAGTGGGGAGGAAATGGATGGGATCTGCATGGCTAACACCTGACCTGTTCTTTCCAAAAATAGCAAAAATGGTTTACATTCCTGAATCTTTACTGCTTCTTGCATAAAACCGTGACCGATGAACGACAGTAATACAAGTAATTACAGCAATTTGGGTTCACATATTTGCGCAGTACTCTGTAGCTTACTCTGATTCACTGAACAGAGTTCATCGCGTGATAGACCCTTTGCGATATACTTAGATTGCTCATATATAAACGGTCAAATTGTCCCATGAAACAACTCCTACAGAACATGAAAACCGGCAAGACCACCATCGAAGAGGTTCCTGTGCCTACGCAGCGCCCCGGGCAGGCGCTCGTTCGTGTGGCCGCCTCGCTCGTCTCGGCGGGCACCGAACGAATGCTGGTGGAGTGTGCCGAGAAATCTCTGGTTGGCAAAGCCCGCTCCCGGCCTGATCTCGTCCGCCAGGTGATGGACAAGATGAAACGCGAGGGTGTGCTCCCCACCGTCCAGGCGGCCTTCAACCGTCTCGACCAGCCGATGGCGCTGGGTTATTCCTCGGCGGGCACGATTATTTCATTAGGTGACGGAATGGAAGGTTTCAAGGTGGGCCAGCGTGTGGCCTGCGCGGGAGGAGGCTATGCCGTCCACGCCGAATACAATGTCGTTCCCCGCAACCTGCTCACAGCGCTTCCCGATTCCGTGGATTTCGAGTCCGCCGCCTTCACCACACTCGGCGCAATTGCCCTGCACGGATTTCGGCTGGCCGAACCGCAAATCGGGGAAACTGTGGCGGTCATTGGCATGGGTCTTTTAGGATTATTGGCGAGTCAGATCGCGGCCGCGTCCGGGTGCCGCGTCTTCGGCATTGACACCAACCCGGAGCGGGTCGCCCTTGGCTCGTCTCTTGGACTTTCAGCCTGCCTCCGCGAGCAGGCCGTTGACTCCGCCCAGGCCTTCACCGCCAACCGCGGCTTCGATGTGGTGCTCATCTGCGCCGACACTTCGTCAAACGACCCGGTAGAGCTGGCGGCGGTTATCGCCCGCGACCGGGCGCGCATCGTCGCGACGGGCGCAGTGGGACTATCCTTTCCACGCAAGATTTACTACGAGAAGGAACTGTCATTTGTCAACTCCCGCTCCTATGGACCGGGACGCTACGACCCATCCTACGAAGAGAATGGACGCGATTATCCCATCGGCTACGTCCGCTGGACGGAGGGGCGCAACTTCCAGGCGGTGGTGGATTTGATGGCCTCCGGCAGGTTGAAGGTCGCACCGCTTATCAGCCATCGCTATCCGATTGAGAAAGCGGCGGAAGCATACGAAGTCATTACCGGCAAAAGCAAGGAACCGTTCCTGGGTATTTTGCTGACATACGGCGAGAAGGAAGAACTAAAAAGCAATAAGGTCGAATTTCCCGCCGTCCATCGTCCATCGTCCGCCGTCAAACTGGGCGTTCTGGGCGCGGGTCTCTTTGCCAATGCCACCCTGCTCCCGGCCATTAAGAAAATCCCTGACATCGAACTGGTCGGCATCGCCTCCGCGGGAGGACTGCATGCCCAGCATTCCGCGAAAAAATTCGGCTTCGCCTATGCCACTTCCAGCGACGATGAAATCATCAACGATCCGCATATCAACACGGTGGCTATTCTCACACGCCATGATTCTCATTCGGAATTGGCGGTGAAAGCCCTGCAGGCTGGCAAGCACGTGTTCGTGGAGAAACCGCTGGCAATTGACGAGATTGGGTTGGATAAGGTAATCGCCGCTCTGACCATAGACCACGAACCGCAGACCGAAACCAATGGTTCATCGTCCACCGTCCATGGACTGTTGACCGTTGGCTTCAATAGAAGGTTTGCCCCGCTCGCCATCAAACTCTCTACATTCCTGACGAATCGTACCGAACCGCTCCATGTCCATTACCGCGTCAATGCCGGGACCATCCCGCTCACCCACTGGACGCATGACCCGGCCCAGGGCGGCGGACGGGTCATCGGCGAAGGCTGTCACTTCGTGGATTTCCTGGCATTTCTGGCCGGGGCTGCGCCGGTCTCGGTGAGCGCCCATGCCCTGCCCGATGGCGGCAAGTACCGCGAAGATAACCTCTCGATGACCTTCACCTTCCCCGACGGCTCCATCGGTGTGGTGGACTATCTCGCCAACGGCGACAAGTCCTTCCCGAAGGAGCGTATCGAAGTCTTCTGCGGCGGGCGTGTGGCTGTGCTGGACGATTTCCGGGCACTGGAAATGGTCCATGATGGTCGGCGCACGGTTACCAAGAAAGCCCAGGATAAAGGCTGGTGCAGCGAGTGGGTGGCTTTTGTCCGCGCCATCCGTGAAGGCAGCCAGCCGCCCATCCCGTATGAGCAACTCATCGGCGTGACGAAGGCCACCTTTGCGGCAATGGAATCTTTGCGCGGGGGACAAAATGTCAATATCTATTGACGAATGTGCTATAATTACAGTGCAAACTAATAGTGCAAAAGAGTGACACCTTGCCTGTTATCCGGGAACGCCTGAACCTGTATCTCACCAAACCGCTGATGGACGACTTGCGCCGCATCGTCCCGGCGCGTGAACGCACGCGCTTTGTCGAGGAAGTGCTGGCACGCGAACTGCGCCGCCGCAAACTCAAAGCGGCGCTGAAAGCGTCCGCAGGCGCGTGGAAAGACGAAGACCATCCCGATATGCTGACCGGAGCAGATATTGACCGCTGGATCGAGGAACAGCGCAAATTGGGTACGCGCGATTGGTCGGAAGAATGGGGGAGGAATGAGTGATTATCTTCTCGATTCTGGCATTCTGATCCGTCATTTACGTGACCAGATAGGCTACCCAGAACTAACAAATCGCCTAATGGACGAGGCTGATGTTTATATTTCCGCAATGACCCGCCTTGAAATTGTGCGCGGTATGCTTGACCGCGAGCGCGGCGAAACCTTCGATCTGCTCGACTCGCTGGAAACCATCCCCATGACCGCCGAAATCGCCGACCTGGCAGGCGAAATCATCCGCTCTTGGCGCGCACGTGGCGCCGTTCTGGGCGATGCAGACGCCGTCATCGCCGCCTCGGCGCTGCACAACAACCTGGCGCTGGTGACGACGAACGCGCGTCACTTCCCGATGCCCGAACTGGTGGTCTTGCAGGCCGATGAAGAAGGCGCACTGACGCCGCGCGCTTGAGTTGTTCAGTATGACGAAAGCCACCTTTGCGGCGATGGGGTCGCTGCGGGCAGGGAAAACGATCAACATTTGACATGGATTTCAAAATCGAAGGTCCGCTGCTTAAGCAATCCTCCGTCTGTGTCCCCATCCTGCGGACGTTGCCGGATTGGTTCGGCATCGAAGAAGCCATCCTGGATTATGAGCGCGAGATCGAGCACCTGCCCACCTTCCTGGCAAAAGCGGACGGGAGCGTGCTTGGCTTTCTCAGCCTGAAACAGCACAACCCTTTTTCGGCGGAAATCCATGTGATGGCCGTTCACCCGAGTGCCCAGCGCGGCGGCATCGGACGGGCACTGGTGACAACCGCCGAAGACCACGCCCGCGGACTGGGCGTCGAGTACATGCAGGTCAAGACACTCGGTTCCTCCCGCCCAGAGGATGGGTATGCCCGCACCCGCGCCTTTTACGAAGCGCTGGGATTCCGTCCGCTGGAGGAGTTCAAGCAGATCTGGGATGAAAATAATCCCTGCCTGGTGATGGTCAAACGGATGTAATCATGGAGTATCTGCTGGAACTGCACAAGTTGGTCGGTCACGCACCGCTCCTGATGGTCGGCGCGGCGGCGCTCATCGTGGATGAGCAGGTCTCCTGCTGATGAAACGCTCGGACAGCAGCTGCTGGGGTCCGCCGGGCGGGGCGGTGGAGTTGGGAGAAGCCGTCGAAACGGCGACCTGGCGCGAGGTCCGCGAAGAGACGGGGTTGGAACCTGGCGAATTGGCGCTTTTCGGCGTCTTCTCCGGCCCGGAGTTGTTCCACCGCTATCCCAATAGCGACGAAGTCTATAACGTGGCCATCGTCACCCTGACCCGCGACTGGCGTATCGAAGTCTGCCTGAACGGCGAGCACACCGACTGGCGCTGGTTCGCTCCCGAAGACATTCCGGAAAACAACAGCCCGCTCATCCAGCCAGTGATTGAACAATTCAAACGCCTATGACGATGGAAACGATCCGCAATGACTTTGACCGTTTGGCCGCCTTAGATACGGGCGGATGGAGTCATAACGACCATTATCATCCGTATCTCCTGCGCTATATCCCGGAGCCGTGCGACGAAAGCCTGGAAATCGGCTGTGGGACCGGTGCGTTTGCCCGCCTGCTGGGACAGCATTCGCGGCACGTCCTGGCCCTGGACCTGTCACCGGAAATGGTGCGGATAGCGCAGGAACGCTCGGCGGATTTCCCGAACGTCGAATACCGGGTGGCCAACGTGCTGGAGTGGCCATTCCCCGTTGATGGATTTGACTCTATCGCCTCCATCGCCACCATGCACCATCTGCCGCTGGAGGTGATGTTGGCAAAAATGAAGTCGGCTCTCAAGCCGGGCGGAGTTCTGCTCATCCTCGACTTGTACAAGGCAAAAGACTTGTCCGATTACCTTCTTAGTGCGATTGCTTTTCCGGCGAATTTCCTGATCCGGCTGGCAAAGACCGGCTGTCCACGCTCCTCGGAGGCGGAACGCCGGGCCTGGGAGGAACACGGGAAACATGACCATTACCTGCATGTTCCGACGGTGCGCCGCATCTGCCAGGAACTCCTGCCGGGCGCAGTGGTCAAAATGCACCTGTTCTGGCGCTATTCCATCGTCTGGCGAAAGCCGGCGGGCTAGGCAATAAATCATGAATCGTCTTGTAATTGCCTTCAAAGCCCTGCGCCAGTTGGGACTCCAGCCTGTGGCGCTCAACGCGCTCTACCGGTTTGGGCTGGTAACGGGGCATTACCGGAGGGTAGAGAAGAGAGAGCAGAGAGTAGAGAACAGTGTTTTGCGCCCTCTGTTCACTTTTCCGGCGCCAGAAGAACTTCTGATTGTGCTGGGCAAAGATGGCAAAGCCAGTCTCCTCGCCGAAGCAGACAAAATTATTTCCGGGAAGGTCCGACTCTTCGGCGGCGAGCCGGTGGAACTCAAGCTTACTATTCCTGGAAACCTGGAACACTGGACTGCCTACGAAACCGGGAAAGCCCCTATTCCCTATTCCCTAATTACCGATTTACCTGCTCCCGATATCAAATTCATCTGGGAACCTGCCCGTTTCGGCTGGGCCTTTACGCTCGGACGCGCCTACCACCTGACCGGGGACGAAAAATACGCCGAGGCCTTCTGGCGATATTTTGAAACCTTCACGGACGCCAACCCGCCCTGCCTCGGCCCCCACTGGATGAGCGGACAGGAAGTGGCCCTGCGCCTGATGGCCTTCGTCTGGGCGGCGCAGGTCTTCGACGCCGCCTCCGCCTCCACGCCGGAGCGCAAAGCCCGCCTGGCCGCCTCGGTGGCCGCGCACGCGGCCCGGATTCCGCCGACGCTGGTCTACGCCCGCGCCCAGCAGAACAACCACCTGCTCACCGAAGCCTCCGCTCTGCTCACAGCCGGGCTGGCCCTGCCCGATCCCACCGCGCCCCGCTGGCGCGGTCTCGGCTGGCGCTGGCTCAACGACGGCCTCCAGTCGCAAATTGCCTCCTACGGCGAATACGCCCAGCACAGCACCAACTACCACCGCCTGATGCTCCAGGTCGTCTTGTGGACGAACGTTCTGGTGAAGAATT
>JAPLGV010000380.1 GCA_026389975.1 Chloroflexota bacterium | reverse complement strand
CAAGATTCTGACGCCCACCCGTGGGGGGATGTCAAGCCAATGCCGCCCGCCGCGCTTTCAAATCAATGGGGAGAAGAACAGCATATACCGCATCCGAAAACGGCGTAGGGATGCCTAATTCACGGCCTTTACGCCTGATAATCCCAATGATGGCCTCCAATTCGGAAACGTGGCCGGTCTCGACATCGCGCTGCATAGAGGCTTTGATGGATGGCGCAGAGGCGTCAATGAAAGCCAGTGACTTTTCCATCACATCCCCGTTCAGGGTGACGCTTTGCGCCAGCGCCAGGGCTTCGACCTCGCGCATGATACCGGTAAGCAGACCACGCGTCTCAGGGACGGCGCGATACTCACCCATTTCCAGTCGCGTCAGCGCGCCCACGCCGCTGACGGCGGCGATGAAGACGAATTTCGTCCACAGAACCTTGAGGATCTGATCGCTCAATTCGACGGTCGCGCCCGTGCTGTTGAGCACATCATAAATGGCTTGGGCGCGGGGTGTAATTTTCCCGTTCAGTTCGCCCAGTACGATGCGGCGGAACGCCGAAACCTGGCTGATGACGCCCGGTGATTCAATGGCTGAAGCGATCCAGGTCGCCGCGCCCAGCATGTGCGCCATGCCTACAACCCGGCCTATGCACTCGGCGGCGTCAATCCCATTTTGCAAGCTCAGCACGGCTGTCTCCGGCGTGAGAATGGGACGGATGGATTCCGCCGCGCGCTCAGTATCATAGGTTTTTATGCAAAACAGCACCAGGTCAACCGGCCCTATTGCAGCAGGTGACTCTGTGGCAGTGGCTGGTTTGATCGTGAAATGGCCGTGGACGCTCTTGATCTGTAAGCCATTCTTGCGGAGGGCTTCCAGGTGGGCGCCGCGTGCCACGAAGGTCACCGCGTGGCCTTGTTGTGCGAGCAGGCCGCCGTAGTAGCCGCCCACGCCTCCGGCGCCAAAGATGGCTATTTTCATATTTGCCTCCATAATCAAGAATTATTTACAAAAGTTCGATATATTCTTCAAACACCTGAACATCCGGCCAGTTCTTCTCAACCCAGCCGATAACCGCCTGCAGTGAACGTTGGATGTGCGCCTTATCGCTGTTCACCATCCCGCAGGCGATGACTGTTTCCTGCCACTTCTCCTGCAAGCCCATCTCCGCGGCGGAGACGTTGAACTGGCGGTGGTGCAGACGCGCCAACAGCGGTTTGAGCCGTCCGCGCTTTTCTTTCAGCGAGGCGCAACCGGGGAGGTGAAGTTGGAGGGTGAGGAGGCCGAGCATTAGAGATTGCGATAGGCGTTGCCACGAGTGGAGATTTCAAGCACAAGGACAATCAACCTGTCATCTTCGATGGCATAAATGATGCGCCAATCGCCCACGCGCAAGCGGTAAAGGTTGTCGTGGCTGGTGAGTTTCTTGACCCCTGCCGGGCGCGGCTCGTTTGCCAGACTGCGGATGGCGCGGCGGATGCGTTCCAGTGTCTCTCCATCCAGCCGCTTGAGAATTTTCTCTGCCTTGCGGTGGATGAACACTTGCCAGTGCGCCTCGCTCATCCCGTCTTCCCCAATTCAGCCTCCACCTCGTCCCAGGGACGGGCAATGGACGGGTTGCGCTTCCATTCCTCATAAGCAGCCGCGGCTTCACGAGCAGCGCGCAGTTCTTCAAGCGCTTCCTGGATTTGTTCGTAATCAACAGCAGGAATCATGACGGCCACGTTCTTGCCGTTGCGTTCGATCATTACATCCCCTTTGCCGGCCAACACCTGGTCGAGAAGGTCACGCCACTTGATGCGCGCCTCTCCACTTTTAACGGTTGTTGTTACCATACTTCACTCCTTGTGCCAACCTATCAAGAATCGCCCGCAGAATTGCGTTCCCTCACCCGTTGCACTGCCTCGCGCACATCCTGTTCTACTTTTTCTACTAGACGTTCTTTCTGGGCGGTACGGATCTTTTCGATGATCTCGAAACGCGCTTCCCGCTCGGCGACCAATTGCTGGTAAAGTTGAATAGGAATGAGCGCCGCCATTGGTTTTCTCGAACGTTCCACAATGGCCACATCGCCGCCAAAACCGACCCGGCCAAGCAGTTCGGTAAATTTCTGGCGGGCATCGCCCGCACCGATAGAAATAATCATTTCAATCTCTTTTATACATAATGTACAATTTGTATAAATTGTACATTCTTAGAGACAGAATGTCAAGTGAGCGAGGCGCAGCCGGGGATGCCGAGGTGGAAGGTGAGAAGGCCAATCATTTCACGGATTACGATGTCACGGATTACGATTTACGAATTACAGATTACGATTTACAATGCTTTCACTTATGCTCACCGAAACTGCTTACAACCAGGCTCTCGATTACCTCTACTCTTTTGTAGATTATAGCCTGAAAAAATCCTCCGAACTCGCCAAGGCTGATTTCAATCTCGACCGGATGCGGGTGCTGCTGGCTGCGCTGGGCAGCCCGGAGCAGAAGTATCCCAGCCTCCACGTGGCCGGGACAAAGGGCAAAGGCTCCACCTGCGCGCTTAGGACCGGGCTGTATACCTCGCCACATTTGCAGGATTACGTTGAACGCATCCAAATTGACGGTCAGCCAGTCTCACATGTCCAACTGGTCGAACTGGTCGAGCAAGTCAAGCCGCATGTGGCGGCTGTCCCACAGTTGACCACTTTCGAAATTACCACCGCCCTCGGCTTTCTCTACTTCGCCCAACAAAACGTGGAGGCGGCGGTCATCGAGGTGGGGCTGGGCGGGCGGCTGGACGCGACCAATGTCGTTACGCCGCGCGTCTCGGTCATCACCTCGCTTTCCTACGACCATATGGCGGTACTCGGCAATACATTGACGCTGATCGCCGGCGAAAAGGCCGGCATCATCAAGCCTGGCATCCCTGTCGTCTCTTCGCCGCAAAATGATGAGGCGCGGGTGGTGCTGGAACGGGTGGCAAAAGAACGCCAGGCCCCACTGACACTCGTCGGGCGGGATGTACTGTTTGCGGCCGGTGAACATTCATTGGATGGACAGACGCTTTCAGTAAGCAGCAAGCAGAAGGCAGGAGGCAGGAAGCAGGAGGCAGGAGGCAGAAGGCAGGAAGCAGGAAGCAGGAAGCAGGAAGCGGAAAACAATCAGGAATCGGTTATACTTCGCGTCCCGTTATTGGGACAGCATCAGGTTGTCAACGCGGCGACAGCATATGCCGCGCTCAAAGCCAGCGGGCTGAAAGTCAGCGACGCGGCCGTCCGTAAAGGCTTTGCCGGAGTGACCTGGCCGTGCCGGTTCGAGATTGTGCGCCGCCCCGTGCCCCGTCCCCCGTGCGGGAACCGGGACTACCTCGCGGGAACCGGGACTGCCACGCTGGAACCGGGACTACCACGCGAGCCGCCGGTCATCCTGGACTCAGCCCATAACCAGGATTCGTTCGAAAAACTGGCCCAGACCCTGGAAGATTACTTTCCCGGCCGACCGATAATCCTGATTTTTGGCTCGTCCGAAGACAAGGATGTGGCCGGGATGCTGGCTGCGCTGAAAGGGCGGCTGAAACTCGTCCTTGCCACCAAAGCCGTCCACCCGCGCGCCATCGAGCCAGAGAAAATCGTCGAAACGGCGAACAGGCTCGGGGTGCGGGCGGAAGCGGCTGCCCCAGTGGAGGTGGCCCTGGGCCGGGCACTGGACCTGGCCGCGGGCGGCGGAGAAATCGTCTTATCGGCAGGCAGCATGTTCGTCACTGCTGAAGTAAAAACTGCGTGGGAGAAATTGAATTTTTCGTAGGGGCGACGCTTGTCCCCTTTGGGGATGTTATCGTCGCCCAGGGCAGGCACAAGGCCTGCCCCTACGCGAGGATGTTATGAATCAAAACGACTGGTCTTTTCAGGAAGAAGATGCCTTCAACGTGGCGCTCTCGCAGCGCACCGACGAACTTTACCGCGTCTCCAATGCCGCGCTGGATGAGGATGGCTGTATCGAGGCGCTGGTTCTGCCTCTGCGGGATATCGTCGTTTTTCCGCACATGGTCACGCCGGTTTTTGTGGCGCGCGAGGCCAGCCTGCTGGCAATCCAGGAAGCCCACGAGCGCGACCGGACCATCATCGGCTTGACCCAGCGCGACACGGATGTGGAAGACCCCGGGCCGCAGGATTTCCTACCCATCGGCGTGGAAATGGCCGTCGGACGGCTGCT
The DNA here is from genome assembly GCA_026389975.1 of Chloroflexota bacterium. Taxonomy (GTDB): domain Bacteria; phylum Chloroflexota; class Anaerolineae; order Anaerolineales; family Villigracilaceae; genus UBA877. The sequence continues at coordinate 25,811 of JAPLGV010000380.1, read as the reverse complement.
GTCGATGCCGGATGGCTCGTCCTCGGCGCTGGTGCAAGGACGGCGGCGGGTGGAGATGGTGGAGTTTACCCGCCTGACGCCGGTGCTCAAGGTGCGGGCGCGGGTGATAGACGAACCGACCACTGCAGACAAAACCACCCAGGCGCTGATGCGCAACGCCCTGGACCTGTTCGACCGCTGCGTCCAACTTGACCGTGCCATCCCCGAAGAAGCCCATCTCTTCGCCATGAACATCTCCGAACCAGGCTGGCTGGCGGATATGATCGCCACGGCAGTCTCCATCAACCTGACCGAGCGCCAGCAACTGATTCTTATGAAGGACCCGCGCCAGCGTCTCCAACGGATCAACAAATTGCTGGCCCAGGAACTGGACGTGCTCGAATTGGAAGATGAAATTCACAGCCGTGTTCAGGATGAGGTGGATAAGAGCCAGCGCGAATTTTACCTGCGCGAGCAGATGAAACAGATCCAGACCGAACTGGGCGAAGGCGACATCTTCACGCGCGACCTGAACGACTTGAAAAAGAAAATTGAAGCGGCTTCGCTGCCGGAGCAGGCCCGCACCACCGCCCTCAAGGAACTCGAACGCCTGAACCAGATGCCGCCCATGGCCCCCGAAGTAGGCATCATCCGCACCTACCTGGATTGGATCCTCGACCTGCCCTGGCAGGAATCCACCCAAGACAACCTGGATGTAAAACATGCCGGTCGTATCCTGGAACGCGACCATTATGGCCTGAAGAAGGCCAAAGACCGCATCCTGGAATACATTGCCGTGCGCTCGCTCAAGCCCAAGAAGGAGCGCCAGCCGATCCTGTGCTTCGTCGGCCCGCCCGGGACCGGCAAGACCTCCCTCGGCCAGTCCATCGCCGAATCGCTGGGACGCAAGTTCGTGCGTGTCTCGCTCGGCGGCGTGAGGGACGAGGCGGAGATCCGCGGCCACCGCCGGACGTACATCGGTGCGCTGCCCGGTCGCATCCTCCAGACGATGAAGCGGGCCGGGACCTCGAACCCGCTCTTTATGCTCGACGAGATTGACAAACTCGGGCAGGATTTCCGCGGCGACCCATCGTCCGCTTTGTTGGAAGTGCTCGACCCCGAGCAGAACCACGCCTTCAGCGACCACTATCTCGAACTGGACTTCGACCTTTCCAAGGTCATGTTCATCACCACCGCCAACACCCTGATGACCATCCCGCCCGCCCTGCTGGACAGGTTGGAGGTGATCGAGTTCCCCGGCTACATCGAGGAAGAGAAACTCATCATTGCCGACCGTTTCCTGATCCCGCGCCAGTTGGAAGAAAGCGGCATCGAAACCCTCGGCCTGAATTTCACCACCGAAGCGCTTCAACGCATCGTCCGCGAGTATACCTACGAAGCGGGTGTGCGCAACATGGAGCGCGAGATCGGACGCATCTGCCGCAAGGTGGCGCGCTGGAAAGCCGAAGAGAAGCGCTATCCCACCGCCATCCTGCCGGACCTGATCGAGAAGTTCCTCGGCCCGCAGCAGTTCTTCCAGACCGAGGCCGAGCGCAAGGACGAGGTGGGCGTGGCCACCGGCCTGGCCTGGACCGAGAACGGCGGCGAGATCATATCCATCGAAGTGGCTGTCTTGGATGGCAAGGGCAACCTGCAGATGACCGGTCAGATCGGGGACGTGATGCAGGAATCGGGTCAGGCCGCGCTGACTTACGTCAAATCGCGGGCGGCCCTGCTGGGGATTAACTTCGAAGTGTTCGAGCGCATGGATATCCACGTGCATATGCCGGAGGGTGCCATCCCGAAGGACGGTCCGTCAGCGGGCATCACGCTGGCAACGGCGCTCATCTCCGCGCTGACCGGGCGACCGGTCCACAAGGAAGTTGGCATGACCGGAGAGATTACCCTGCGCGGGCGCGTGCTGCCCATCGGAGGGTTGCGCGAAAAGGTGCTGGCTGCCCACCGCGCCGGGCTGAAGGTGGTGCTCCTCCCGGAGAAAAACATGAAAGACCTGGTGGATGTGCCCAAGAAGGTGCGCGAGGATTTGAAGATCGTCCCCATTCAGCACATGGACCAGGTGCTCGAAATTGCCCTTGCAGCAGAACCAATCCTTGAGCCGCCCCGTCCGCGGCGCAGGCAGGAATTACCGGGCGAACAGGCGGAAGAATAGTCACCCAGGAATTACTGCTCCTTGCATGAATTTTTGAACTGAAGTGGCCAAAAAGTAAGGAAAAAACGGCGATTCAGGTTCAAATATTTACGCAGTATCCTGTAGGTAATAAGGTAATTGGGTAATAAGGCATTTGCCCGATCCCTGATTACCTTATTTCCTGACCACCTTTTTTACTTGCATCATCGAGGACCCTCAATGCCCCAATCCCTTCAAAACAAAGTCGTTCTCATCACCGGTGCCTCCTCCGGCTTTGGGGCAGACACGGCGCGGCTCTTCGCAAAGGAAGGCTCTATCGTCGTCCTGGCTGCCCGGCGCATGGACCGTCTCACCGCCCTGGCCGAAGAAATCCGTCTCGCCGGCGGGCAGGCCTTCGCCGTCCCACTCGACGTGGCCGAGCAGCCCCAGATTGACGACGCAGTCCAGACCGTGCTCGACACCTTTGGCCGCATTGACATTCTTTTAAACAATGCCGGGCTGGGCCGCCTGGACTGGCTCGAAACGCTCGATCCTGCCGCTGACATTGACATGCAAATTGATGTCAACTTGCGCGGGGTGCTCCAGGTCACGCGCGCCGTCCTGCCGTCCATGCTGGCCCGCCGCGCCGGGCATATCATCAATATGTCCTCGGTGGCAGGTCTGATTGCTGCACCGATGTACAGCATCTATGCCGCCACCAAGTACGGTGTGCGCGGATTTACCGACGCCCTGCGGCGTGAGGTGGCCCCCTTCGGCATGCATGTTTCCGGCATTTACCCTGGCCCGGCAACGACCGAGTTCGGTCGGCAATCCGGTGACAATCCTCTCAAGCGGAACATCAAAGTGCCGCGCTGGATCAATATGACCTCCGAATACGTTGCCCGCCGGACCGTCGGCCTGGCGCGCCATCCCCGCCGGACGCTGATCCTCCCCTGGTGGTTCCGTCCCGTCATCGGGTTCGATATGCTCTTCCCCGGCCTGGTGGACTGGTTCTTGAATGCCGCGTTCGTGAAGCGATTTCACCATTATTAAACACAAAGGGCACAAAGTTTCACAAAGGGAATCCTTCGTGTCCGCTTGCCCCCGTTCTTTGGGGGTTGTCGTGAAAGGGTTTTCCATGATTTCCTCCCGTCTCTCCAAACTATCCGAATCCCTCCGGACCTCCGGCCTGGATGCCCTGGTCCTGAATGCCGGCCCCAGCCTGGTCTATCTGACCGGGCTGCATTTCCATCTCTCGGAACGTCCGGTCGTCGCCCTCTTCACCGCCGACCACGAACCCGTCATCATCCTCCCGGAACTGGAAATGCTCAAGGTGACCGGTCTGCCGTACGAGATCAAGGCGTTCTCCTACGGCGAAAATCCCGCCGATTGGGACGGCGTCTTCCGCAAGGCGGTCACCGCTTTGAAACTAGATGGCAAGCGCATCGGCGTGGAGCCGCGGCAGATGCGCTTGCTGGAGTTCCGCCACGTCAAGTCCGGCGCGCCCGAAGTGGACTTCCCGGATGCCTCCGACGTGGTCAGCAGTCTCCGGGTTCGGAAGGATGCGGACGAAGTTGCCGCCATGCGCAAGGCAGTCAAAGTGGCGCAGTCCGCGCTGGAAGCGGCCATCCCGCTGATTAAAGGCGGAATGACCGAAAAGGAACTAGCCTCGGAATTGGTCATCCAGTTGCTGCGGCACGGGTCGCAGTCCGAGATGCCGTTTGCGCCGATTGTATCCGGCGGGCAGAACAGCGCCAATCCGCACGCCTCGCCCTCCGACCGGAAAATTCGGCCCGGCGACCTGCTGGTGGTGGACTGGGGCGCGGCGGTGGACGGCTACGTCTCCGACCTGACGCGCACCTTCGCGGTGGGGGAGGTGGAGGCGGAGTATCGCAAGATCCACCAGATCGTGCTGGATGCCAACGCGGCCGGACGGGCGGCGGGGAAACCCGGTGCGCCTTCTGCCAATGTAGATATCGCCGCCAGGAAAGTGATTGAGAAAGCTGGCTATGGCAAATATTTCACCCACCGGACGGGGCACGGCATCGGGTTGGAAGGCCATGAGGACCCGTACATGCGCGGCGACAATATGCAGTTGCTGGAGCCAGGCATGGCCTACACGGTGGAGCCGGGGATTTACCTGCCGGGGCGCAATGGTGTGCGGATCGAGGATAACGTGGTGATTACCGAGACCGGTGCGGAGTGCCTGAGCGATATCCCGCGCGAGTTACGGGTGGTAGGATGAGATTGCGAGGGCGGATACGGGTCCGCGCTTTTTTTCTTGCATTTTAAGATGGGCAGAGTTATACTATTGGTATAATCAAAGGTATAACCATATGGAATACGTAAAGACAGCCATTTCTGTAAAGAAATCCCTATTTGAGGCGGCAGATGAACTTGCCCGCCAAATGAAGGTGCCGCGCAGTCGCCTGTTCGTCATGGCAATGGAGGAATATCTCCAGCGACGGCAAAACCGGGAACTACTAGAAAAGTTCAATGCTGCTTATGAGGATGAACCCAACCCGGCCGAACTTGTATTGCGGGAGAAATCCTTGAAAGCTTATCGTGAGACGATAGAGGATGAATGGTAATCCGCCAGGGGGATATTTATTGGATTGAGCTGGAAGTTCCCTCCGGGTCCGAGCCGGGCTACCGTCATCCGCATGTTGTGGTGCAAAATAACCTGCTTAACCAGAGCCGCATCCGGACGGTTGTCGTTTGCCAGTTGACATCCAATCTCAAACGTGCCGAACTGCCCGGAAATACCTTGCTCAGTATGAAAGAAACTAATTTGTCCAAAGACAGCGTAGCCAATGTGACGCAAATCCTTACGGTGGATAAGACCCGGTTGGAAGATTACGTTGGCACTCTCTCACGCCGGCGCGTGAGGGAAATATTCGATGGCATCCGGCTGGTTTTGGAGCCGCGCGAAGTGGAATAATGCGGAGTGCCTGAGCGAACTCCCGCGCGAGTTACGGGTAGTGGAGTAGGGATTCCCCCCGAAATACAAAGGAAATTTAATCCATGCAACTCACCCCCTTCAAACTGGAACGTTACTTCGCCCGTTACGAGTTCAATGTAAAGTATCTGCTGTGCAGTTCCGACTGCGAATCGCTTTCAGTCGGAGACCTGCTGGCCTTCGAACCTGAGGCGGACGAAGGCCTGAAACGCCACTGGCTGGGCTACACCGAGTCATCCGGTGCGCCATCGCTGCGGCAGGAGATCAGCCGCATCTACACCGGCATCCAGCCGGAGCAGGTACTGGTCCACAGCGGCGCGGAGGAAGCGATTTTCCTGTTTATGCACGCCATGCTGCAACCCGGCGACCATATCATCGTCCACTGGCCGTGCTACCAGTCGTTGTTTGAAATTGCCAGGAGCATTGGCTGTGAGGTGACCTTCTGGGAAGCCCGTCTGCAAAACGAGTGGGCGCTCGACCTGGACGAACTCAAGCGCAGTCTGCGCCCCAATACACGCGCCGTTATCGTCAACACGCCGCACAACCCAACCGGTACCCTGATGCCGCAGACCGATTACCGGGCGCTCAACGAACTTGTCCAGGAACGCGACCTCCTGCTTTTCTCCGACGAAGTCTATCGCGAGCTGGAATATGACCCTGCGGACCGGCTCCCCTCGGCCTGTGAACTCAACCAGAGCGCCGTCTCGCTGGGGGTGATGTCCAAAACCTATGGGCTGGCCGGGCTGCGCATCGGCTGGATTGCCACGCACAACGCGCCAGTCTATGCCCGCATGGCCGCGCTCAAGGATTACACCACCATCTGCAGCAGCGCCCCCAGTGAATACCTATCCGAACTGGCCCTGCGGCATCGCGGCCAGATCTCCGGGCGGAATTTGCAGATCATCCACGACAACCTGTCCCTGCTGGATGGGTTCTTTTCGGCGCGTGCGGACCGTTTCGAGTGGGTGCGTCCCAAAGCTGGTCCGATTGCTTTCCCGCGCCTCATCGGCGAGGATGTTGAGCAGTTCTGCCACCAACTGGTGACCAATTCGGGCGTTCTGCTCCTGCCGGGGACGATGTACGACCATCCGGGCAATCATTTCCGGCTGGGCTTTGCACGCAAGAATATGCCGCAAGCCCTGGCACAACTGGAACAGTTTCTCGATCACCGCCCAACAACTGGAAGTTTGCCATGATGACTTACTGCCAATACCTGCGCGAGCACCCGGAAGACACCTTCAACAAAAATTATCACGATACCGAGTACGGCTTCCCGCTGACGGATGACCCGGCTCTCTTCGAACGTCTGGTGCTCGAAATCAACCAGGCAGGATTGTCGTGGATCACCATCCTGAAGAAACAGGCCAACTTCCGGCATGCCTACGACGGCTTCGATGTGGACAAGGTCGCGGCCTATGGCGAGCAAGAAATTGCCCGCCTGCTGGCGGAGGCGGACATCATCCGCAACCGGCTCAAGGTGCACGCGGCGGTCGAGAATGCGCGCCGCATCCAGGGTCTGCGGGCGGAGTTTGGCTCCTTCAAGGGCTGGCTGGATGCGCACCATCCGCTCAGCCTGGAAGAGTGGACGAAACTGTTCAAAAAGACCTTCGTTTTCACCGGCGGGGAGATCGTCAAGGAATTCCTGCTATCCACCGGCTACCTGCCCGGTGCGCATGACCACGAGTGCCCGGTCTACCGGCAGATTGCCGGATTGAAACCGGCCTGGATGCGTTGACTGTTTTGTACAACGCCTCACACAGGCGGGGTTATAATTTGCCTGCAACTCATATCCTAATCACTGATTACCTGATCCCTGCTCCCTGATTTTTATGCCCCAAATCATTCCTACTGCTGAACCGTTCTTCTTCCCCGGCAAAGGTGCCAACCCCAAAACCGGCTGTCTGGTCACCCACGGGTTCACCGGCGCGCCGAAGGAAATGCGCTGGCTCGGCGAATATCTGAACCGCCAGGGCTACACCGTCTGCGGGATCCGGCTGAACGGTCATGCCACCAAACCCGAAGACATGATCCGCTCGCGCTGGCAGGACTGGCTGCTCTCTGTCGAGGATGGTTACAACCTGCTGCGTTCCTGCACCGACCAGGTCTTTCTGCTTGGCCTTTCGATGGGCGGAGTGCTCTCCTTGACTTTTGCCAGCCGGTTCCAGGCCGGCTCTGAGAACGCAGGACGAAGGGTCCGGGGAGTGGTCGCCATGTCCACCCCGTATGCCCTACCCGACGATCCGCGTCTTCGTTACACCAAATTAGTCTCCTGGTTCATCCCCTACATGCCCAAAGGAAAGGGTGCGCCCGGCGAAGGCTGGTTCGACCAAGAGGCCTGGAAGCAACACGTCGCCTATCCAAAGAACCCGGTCAGGGCTGTCGCCGAGTTGAATGAACTTCTGGGCGTGATGCGTGAATCGCTGCCGCAGATCAAGGTCCCGGCGCTGTTGATCCATTCGCGCAATGACGACTATGTTATCCGTGACAGCATGGAGAAAATCCATGCCGCTCTCGGCAGCACCGACAAGCACATGCTGTGGGTCGAAGGCGGAGGGCACGTCATCACCGAGGAGCCGACGCGCGAGAGGGTCTTCAAGGCCGCGGCTGATTTCATCAAGCGGGTTGCCTCTGCATGAGCGTTGACCTGATCCTGCTGTTTGCTTCCCTCTTCACCTGGGGGATAGGCGAGGGAATGTTCATCTATTTCCAGCCCATCTATTTGCAGCAACTCGGCGCGAGCACGATGACCATTGCCATGGTCTTCAGCGCGTTCGGACTGGCGATGATGCTGGCGCATATCCCGGCCGGTTACCTGGCCGACCGCATCGGACGGAAACCGATCATGGTTGCGGCCTGGACCTCCGGCCTGACTGCCACCTGGGTGATGGCCCTGGCCCGGACGCTGCCCGCCTTTATCGTCGGTGTGTTGCTTTATGGGTTGACGGCTTTCGTCTCCGCGCCGATGAACTCTTACGTGACGATGGCGCGTGGAAAACTTACCCCGGTGCGCGCCATGACCTTGATGTCGGCCGCTTTCAACCTCGGCGCGGTGCTCGGGCCAATCTCCGGCGGCTGGCTTGGTGACCGATTCGGCCTGCGGACCGTCTACCTGGTCGCGGCCTGCATCTTCATCGTCTCGACGGGTATCCTGCTCTTCATCCGTTCCCAGCCGCGCGACGAACATGACCCTGCCGCGCCCCCGGCCAAACTGTGGACGAACACGCGCTTCATCATGTTAGTGGGGATTGTCTTCGTGGCGATGTTCGTCATGTACCTGCCCCAGCCGCTGACGCCCAAATTCCTGCAAAATGAGCGCGGGCTGTCGCTGGGATCCATCGGCTTGCTCGGCTCGGTGGGCAGTTTTGGGAATGCCGCGCTGAATCTGATCCTGGGGCAGTTCGCTGCCCGCACCGGATTCCTGCTGGCACAGGTCTCGGTGGCGGCTTTCAGCCTGCTGTTATGGAAGGGGATGGGCGTCCCCTGGTACGCCCTGGGCTACTTCCTGCTGGGTGGGTACCGCGCCGCCCGCTCGTTCATCTACGCTCAAGCGCGTCCGCTGGTCCACCCGGCGCAGATGGGCCTCGCCTATGGTGTGGCCGAGACCTTCAACGCGCTGTCCATGACCCTGGCTCCGCTGCTGGCAGGGGTTTTGTACACCCACGCGCCGGTTGTGGTGTACCCGGTCAGCCTGGGGCTGGTGGGGGTGGCGATTTTGCTCACCATTGCATTCGCGCCGCGCCTACCGGTTGAAGAACCGGCCGCGGCCAGCCAATCGTTGGAACTATGACCATGCTCGAAATCATCCCGCTCGTCTTAGGCCCTGTTTCCACGAACTGTTACCTGATCGCCGACCCTGACTCCGGCGACGCCGCGGTGATTGACCCGGCCTGGGACGGTCAGGTTATCCTGGCGGAAGCGCAAAAACGAGGCTGGAAGATCGGTCAACTCTGGTACACGCACGCCCATTTCGACCACTTCGGCGGTGCGGCCGGAAGATCGGTCAACTCTGGTACACGCACGCCCATTTCGACCACTTCGGCGGTGCGGCCGAGATCGCCGAGGCGCTGAATCCGCTGTCGATCGTTGCCCTTCATCCGCTCGACCATGACCTGTGGCAAAACCAGGGCGGTGCGCCGCTTTTTGGAATGCGCATTGACCCAGGCCCGGAGCCGACGGTTGACCTCGCTCACGGCCAGACCTTGCGTCTGGGCAGCGTGACCTTCGAAGTTCGCCACACACCGGGACATACGCCGGGCCATTGCTTGTTTTATTGTGTGCAAGCGAATGTGCTCTTCAGCGGCGACCTGATCTTTCAGGGCGGCGTCGGCCGGACGGATTTACCCGGCAGCGATTGGGAGGCGCTGGTGGAGAGCATTCGGAAGCAAGTGTATACCCTGCCGGATGAGACGCGGATTTTGTCAGGGCATGGGGAGGAGTCCACAGTGGGGGAGGAGAAGTGCAAAAACCCGTTCGTCCGCGCCTGAGGCTAATGAGCAGATAGCGTGTCTATCTGACGAAAGAACAGGGCGACCGCAGTTGGCTTTTCTTTTTTGTTTTAAACCATCCCCAGGAAAGCCTGGAAAATCAATAGCGCGGCCATTCCCACAATGATGGTCAGCAGGACGTTTTTGGTGCGCCAGGCCACCAGCACGGCCAGCGCGCCGGCGTAGAGTTGCGGGTTTTGCAGGGAGAGGTCCAGGACGGCGTTACGGGTGGCGAGTTCGGGCAGGATGATGGCCGAGAGCACCGCCGCCGGGACAAAACGCAGGCCGCGCCGGAACCAACCGGGGACCTTGATGCGGTCGAGCAGGAGGATGAACGAGAGGCGGGTGCCAAATGTCAGCAGACCGGCGAGCAGGATGACCAGCCAGAGGCTCATTTCGGCCTCCCTTCCACCAGGAGGCCGGTGAGGATGCCGATGAAAGCGGCGGCCAGCAGCCCGATCTTGAACGGGAAGCCAAAAGTCAGCACGCCGACCAGGGCGGCTGTGACGGCCGCCGCGACGCTGGCCTTGTCCTTGAGCGCTGGGACGACCAGGGCGATGAAGGTCAGCGGGAGGACGAAGCCGAGCGGCCAGTCCTGCGGGAGTTGTGCGCCGATGAAGATACCTGTCGCTGTGCTGACCTGCCAGACGGTCCACAGGGTCAGACCGGCGCCGAGGAAGTACCAGTGTTTGTTGGCCGGGTCGCCCTCCTGGTTGTAGTGGGTGATGGTGACGGCGTAGGCTTCATCGGTGAGCAGGTAGGCTAGCAGGAATTTCCAGCCCGGGGCGAGGTGACGCACATGCGGCGCGACGGAGGCGCTGTAGAGTGCGTGGCGCAGGTTAACGACAAACACGACCAGGATGATAACCAGGCCCGAAGCGCCAGTTCCCATCATCTGGGCGGCTATGAACTGGGAGGAACCGGCAAAAATAATGGATGACATGACCTGGGCGGCCGGGACAGCGATATGGGCATTGACCGCCAGTGCACCGAAGATCAGCCCAAAAGGGGCAACTCCCAGTAAGATGGGAGCCTCATCTCGCACGCCGTTCCAGAATTCTTGTTTCCGTGTTGTCATAACTATCCTTCCCGCGCCCGAACCACTCCTACCATTTACATCAGGAGCGAGCCTGCGCTCGCTCCTGATTTTGTTTTACTTTGCATATTCCGTCGCCCGCGTCTCGCGGATGACCGTCACCCGGATCTGGCCGGGGTACTGCATGGTCTCCTCGATTTTCTTGGCGATGTCGCGCGCCAGACGGGCCGCTTCCAGATCGTCAATCTCTTCCGGACGGACGATGATGCGCACCTCGCGTCCGGCCTGGATGGCGTAGGCCTGCGAGACGCCCTTGAAGGCGGTGGCCATATCCTCCAGGGTACGGATGCGCTTGATGTAGGCTTCGAGGTCCTCGCGGCGTGCGCCGGGACGGGCACCTGAGATCGCATCGGCAGATTCGGTGATGACGGCTTCGACGCTCTCCTGCTCCACCTCGTGGTGATGAGCAGCAATGGCATTGACCACGCTCGAATTCACGCCGTAGCGTTTGGCAAACTCTGCGCCCAGCAGGGCATGGGTGCCTTCCTGGTTGTGGTCCATGGCCTTGCCCAGGTCATGCAGGAAACCGCCCTGGCGGCAGACGTCCTCGTTGGCACCCAGTTCGGCGGCCAGGATGCCGGAAAGTTTTGCCACTTCCACGGCGTGAGCCAGTTGGTTTTGCCCGTAGGACGTGCGGAACTTGAGCCGGCCCATCATGCGCAGCACTTCCGGGTGCAGACCGGTAACGCCGGCGTCAAAGGCAGCCTGTTCGCCGGCCTCCACGATGACTTTGTCCACGGCCTTCTGCTCATCCTCCAGCACCTTTTCGATGTGCGCCGGGTGGATGCGGCCATCCAAAATCAGACGCGCCAAGGCGCGGCGGGCCACTTCACGGCGCACCGGCTCGAAGCACGAGATGGTTACGGCCTCGGGAGTATCGTCCACAATAACATCCACTCCGGCGGCTTGCTCGAAGGCACGGATATTGCGTCCGTTGCGGCCTACGATGCGGCCCTTCATTTCCTCGTTAGGCAGCGGCACGAGCGAAGTGGTAAATTCCGCCACCTGATCCGTGGCCACGCGCTGGATGGAATCGGCGATGAGTTTGCGGGCGCGCTTATCGCCCTCCTCGCGTGCTTCCGACTCGATCTGGCGGATGATGCGAGCCATATCATTGCGGGCATCTTTCTCCACCTCAGCGAGCAGGATTTTGCGGGCTTCGTCCACGTTCATCTGGGCCACGCGCTGGAGTTCTACCATCTCCTGCTCGTGCAACTTCTCGATTTCGTTGGCACGGCGGTCCACGGCGCTCTGGTGCTTGTTGACCACCTGCTCGCGCTGTTCCAGGCGTTCCACACGGCCGTCGAGTTCAGCGCGGCGTTTTTGCAAACGCTCGTCTTCCCGGTTCAGTTCGGTGCGCAGGCGGGTGATTTCACCTTCGGCAGCCTGGGAGATTTTCAGAGCATTGTCGCGTGACTGGAGTTCGATGGTACGCGCCTGTTCGCGCGTTTCCTGCAGGAATTTCTCTGCCTTGTCGCTCTGGTTGCGCTGGGCCTTTTCAGTTTGGGCCCGGCTGATGAAAAAGCCAATGGCGAGACCCAGGAGCAGGGTCAGGCCGGCAATCGCAATTACAACAATTGGTTGCATGTTCAATCCTTATCATCAAGATTTCCCCCGTCATCCGCCGTCCGGGTTTCTTTCCAGACTTCAGAGACGACCGGGGACAGGGTAGTGTACGAGAAGCCGCGGCGGGCGAGAAATCCGCTTAACTTCTGGCGGAACTCGAGCCATTCCAGACCCGCTAACCGCCGCGCGTATTTCCGGGCGGCCTCGAATGCCAGGGCTTCCTCGTCCACCTGTTCATCCAGCACAGGCTGGATAATTTCGTCGCTGAGACCTTTGCGCCGCAATTCCATCCGCAGCGCCAACTTACTGCGCGGCTGGAAGGTGTTACGGTTTTCGACCCAGGCCCGGGCGAATTCCTGGTCATTGACCAGCCCGGCGCGCTGGAGGCGGTTCACCGTCTCCTCGACGAGAGCTTTGGGGGTACCACGTTTCGTAAGGTTCTGACGTACTTCCGCCGAGGAGCGCGGACGATAGCTCAGGAAGTGCAGGGCTTTCTGGTAGGCCATTTCGTTTGCATCTTCGGCCTGCAGGGCGGCGATCTTCTCTTCGCTCAGTTCCTGCCCCACCTTCAGCCAGCCGGCAGTGAACCGGGCCAGTCCGAAGGCGAACTCCCCGTCCAGGTAGATGTTCACCCGCTGGGGGTTCTTTTGCTGGGGTTCGATCGCAGTGATTTTGCTCATTCCACTTTATCTCCCTCTCCCGCGAGCGGGAGAGGGCAGGGGTGAGGGTTAAACATACACAGCCGCAGACCGCCTGTAAGGGGGGCCACGGCTGTGGAAAAATCTCCTGGATGTCCATCTGTTCTGCATCCCGCCCGGGGTAAAGATACAGATGGTTTTATCGGGAACCGGTTACGGGTCCGGTACCGGATGCGGGTTGTGAGGGGGAGTCCTTAATCTTTCAGATAACTTGTCCTACTTTCGTCCGCATGTTCGTTCCGTTCAGACTTCCCATAAAAGATGCCCGTGTTTCGGGTCAAGGGGCAAACCCGGGATTTTCCAAGAGTTCCGTTTCAAGCCGTGGCCGCCATCTAAGCTGAGCACAAAAGCGGCGCGTCCAATATCCAGACTGCACTATTATACATTAAAAAATCCCGGTTCCCTTGTCGGATTCCGACTTTTGGCTGCAATTCTTCAACGAAAAGTGGGAAAGGCGTTTGGCTTTATTGTGACAGTAGTCCCGGTTCCCGCACGGGGCAAAAGGAACTAACAAATCTCTTCCATCTTGTGGGATAATGGAGAGGTTGACGAAATAAGATTCCCACTAGGAGGTTATATGCCTAAATTCACTGATCAAGAAGTCCGCGATTACCATCATTTGAATGGGAAACCGGGCAAAATTGCCGTCGTGCCGACCAAGCCGATGGACACCCAGCGTGACCTGGGCCTGGCCTACACGCCCGGCGTGGCCGTGCCGGTGCTGGATATCGAGAAGGACCCGGAAGCCGCCTACGAGTACACCTCGAAGGGCAACCTGGTGGCCGTCCTTACCAATGGCACGGCCATCCTCGGCCTGGGCGACCGCGGCGCGCTGGCAAGCAAGCCGGTTATGGAAGGCAAGGGCGTGCTGTTCAAGAAATTCGCCGACGTGGACGTGTTCGACATCGAAGTGGACAGCCATGACCCGGATGAAATCATCAACGTGGCGCGTGCCATTGCCCCGACCTTCGGCGGCATCAACCTGGAAGATATCAAAGCGCCGGAGTGTTTTTATATCGAAGAGACGCTGAAGGGGATGCTCGACATCCCGGTCTTCCACGATGACCAGCACGGCACGGCCATCATCTCGTCTGCGGCGCTTGCTAATGTCCTCGAACTGCTCGGCAAGAAGCATAATGAGATCAAGATGGTCATCTCCGGAGCGGGCGCGGCGGCCATCTCGTGTGCCAATCTGGCCATGCGCTGGGGGGTGAAGCGCGAGCACATCATGATGCTCGACAGCAAAGGTGTCATTTATAAGGGCCGCACCGAAGGCATGAATAAGTATAAGGAAGCATTCGCCGTGGATACCGACCTGCGCACCCTGGCAGAGGCGGTACGCGGCTGTGATGTGTTCTACGGCCTCTCGGTCGCCAATGTGCTGACCCCCAAAATGGTCAAGACCATGTCCGAGCGCCCGTTCATCTGCGCCATGGCCAACCCGGACCCGGAAATCAAGTACGAACTGGCGAAGGAAGCCAACCCCCACGCCATCATTGCCACGGGGCGCTCGGACTACCCGAACCAGGTCAACAACGTGCTCGGCTTCCCGTTCATCTTCCGCGGCGCGCTCGACGTGCGGGCGCGTGCCATCAACGAGGAGATGAAGTTCGCCGCTTCGCAATCGCTCTATAACCTGACCCGCGAGGATGTGCCCGATTCGGTCCTGCGCGCCTATGGCGTGGAAAGCATGAAATTCAGCTCCGAGTACATTATCCCCAAGCCGCTCGACCCGCGCGTCCTGCTGTGGGAAGCCCCGGCAGTCGCCAAGGCGGCCATGGAGACCGGCGTGGCTCGCAAGCCGATTGACATTGACGAGTACCGCGAGCAACTGGCATTCCGCCAGGGCAAGGGTGCCCGCGTGCGCTACTTCTTTTTGAGTAAGGCCAAGTCGGCCAAGCCCAAGAAGCGCATCGTCTTCGCCGAGGGCGAAGAGCCCAAGATCATCCGCGCCGCCGTCCAGGTCCAGGATGACGGCATCGGCACGCCGATCCTGGTGGGGCGGCCCAAGGTCATCCAGAGCAAGATCAAGGAACTGGCACTCGACTTCACCTGCGACATCCTCGACCCGAACGACTTCCCAAAATACGAAGCTTATGTAAAGGCTTATTATGACCTGCGCGCCCGCAAGGGCATGACTCTCCAGCAGGCTCAAAAGCGCGTACGCGAACCGAACGTACTCGGCCCGCTGATGGTCAAAATGGGCGACGCGGATGCCTTTGTGTCAGGACTGACCTACGAGTATCCGGATGTCGTCCGCCCGGCTTTGCAAATTAACCATGCCCAGGGCGGCGGACTGGTTGCCGGCGTCTACATCATGATCGTCGAAGACCGCGTATTCCTGTTCACCGACGCTACGGTCAACATTGACCCAACTGCCGAGCAGCTGGCCGAGATCGCCTGTCTCTCTGCCGATTTTGCCAAGAGACTCGAAATCGAGCCGCGCGTGGCTTTCCTCTCCTTCTCCAACTTCGGTTCCACCCCGCACCCGCATTCAGACAAGGTGCGCAAGGCGGTTGAACTGGTCAAGAAGCAGCGCCCCGACCTGAACGTGGACGGCGAGATGCAGGCGGATACGGCCGTGGTGCCCGAAATCGTGGACGAGCGCTATCCGTTCAGTGCAGTCAAGGATGCCAACGTGCTGGTCTTCCCGTCGCTCGAATCGGCCAATATTGCCTACAAACTACTGGCCCGCCTGGGCAACGCCAACGCCATCGGCCCGATCCTGCTCGGCACCGGCGCGCCCATCCATGTCCTGCAGACCGGCGACGAAGTGGATTCCATCGTCCAGATGGCGGCAGTGGCCGTGATGGACGCCATGAGCCGCAAGTAACATTCCCCGTTTTCGATCAGACCTGACAGGGTTAAGAAGACCTGCCAGGTCTTTTTTTGTGCTAGAATCAACGTATGATAAACCAACGTTCTGTTGATCGTCCGACCGTCTGTGCCCATAAGCTCCAATTGGCTTGGCAGATCCTGGTGCCGTTCCTGGTGATGGCAGGACTGATCATCGCCGGGGCGGTGCTGGTCGTCACCGGCGGAGCGCCCCGGACCGGTGTCTGGGCCGACGTTTCGTTGATCTGGTTACTCGCTCCGGCGCTATTCTTCGCCCTGGCGTTTCTGGTAATCATGATCACCATCATCTACGGTATGGCCAAACTACTGCAGATCATGCCGCGCTACACAGGCAAAGCCCAGGACATCTTCGCCCGGCTTTCCGCCGGGACGCGCAAAGTGGCGGACGGGACGACGAAACCCTTCGTCTGGTTCCGACAGGCCGGGGCGGTCATTAAATCTATTTTTAGACTGTAGCGACCTTAATGGTCACCCAGGGCAGGGATAAACCCTGCCCCTACCACACGAAAGGATTGTAATTATGGAAGAAACCGAAATTATCGAAGCACCCCCGCCCGACAACTCGTGGAAACTCAAGACACTGCTCATTGGCGGGGCGATCGGCGCGCTGGTGGGCGTGGGCGCGGCCTTCCTGCTGACCAAACGCGCCGAACAGAAAGGCCAGAGGCTGGCGATTACGCCCGTCAAAGGCGTGCAGTTGGGCGTGATGCTGGCCGGGCTGATGAGGTCAATTCTGTCGTTGGGCGAGGATTCGACTGCTGGCGATGAATGATAAAAACGACCGGGGTTTTCCTCGGTCGTTTTTATTTAATCACCATAAAACCCTTACCAATTATCTGCCTGGTCTGTAAGACTTGTCAGACCTTCTGCTCCTAGGTTAAATTTCTGAACTACTGCACGCATAAATACGCGAACCTTGAACGATCAAAATACAGGGATTTACAGTAATTTTGGTCCACATCTTTGTGCAGTACCCTGTGAAGCGACCAAAAAGTAAGGAAAAAACGATGATTCGGGTTCAAATATTTACGCAGACCCTGTAAGACATATCAAACCTTTCAGATAGGCTCCCTCGGGGAAATTCAGGGCCACCGGGTGGTCCGGGGCCTGCGACAAATGCTCCACGATTTGCGCCTCCACGCCCGCATCCAGGGCGGCGGAGGCGATGATTTTCTGGAACAGGTCGGCATCAATCCCACCCGAACATGAGAAAGTGACCAGAATCCCGCCGGGACGCAGGAGTTTGAAGGCCAGCAGGTTGATGTCCTTGTAGCCGCGGGCGGCCTTCTCGGCCAGGGCGGCGGTGGGGGCGAACTTGGGCGGGTCGAGGATGATCAGGTCGAAGGAACGGGCTTCATCCCGGAATTTGCGCAGGAGTTGGAAGACGTCGCCTTCCAGCATGGTGTGACGGTCAGCGGGGAGGGCGTTGAGTGCCACGTTTTCGCGACACAGCGCCAGCGCATCCGCCGAGGCATCCACGGAGAGCACCGACTTTGCTCCGCCCGCCAGTGCATTGACCGTGAACCCGCCGGTGTAGCAGAAGCAGTCCAGCACATCCCGTCCTTCGGCCAGTCCGCGCAGGCGTTGACGGTTGAGGCGCTGGTCGAGGTAGAAGCCGGTCTTGTGGCCGGTTTCGAGGTTGACGTAGAATTTCAGCTCATTTTCAGTGATGGTTAATGGAAGATGGTTAATGGCGCCCCGCAATAGACCAATGCGCAGGGCAAGGCCTTCCAGTTCACGCACGTCGGCGTCGGAGCGTTCGTAGATTGTCGTCAGGCCGGTCACTTCGAGCAGCAGGTCGGCGATGGTCTCTTTCCAGTATTCCGTCCCGGCAGTTAGCGACTGGAGCACGAGGACGTCCGCGTAACGATCCACGATCAGGCCGGGCAGGCCGTCCGATTCGGCGTGGATGAGACGGCAGGCATCCGTAGGGGCAGGGCTTGTCCCTGCCCTGGCAAGGGCGGACACAAGGTCCGCCCCTACGCGTGTTTGGATGGCGCGTTGGATGCGACGGCGGAAGAAATCCGCATCCACCGGCTCGGACGGGTCGTAGGTCCAAACACGCGCCCGGATTTGCGAGCTCGGGCTGTAGGCAGCGCGGGCCAGGAACTGCCCATCCGCGGCGAGCAGGTCCACGGTCTCGCCGGAGGCGGGGTTTCCGTCCAGGCGGGCAATGGCGCCGGAGAAAATCCACGGGTGGCGGCGCAGGAGCGATTTTTCGCGTCCGGGTTTGAGGGTTAACGAGGGGGACATTTTCCTAGTTTGTGTCTGGATGGAGAATTTCCATCCAGCGCTCCGGTTTTTGGAGAGGCGTGAAACCGACCTGGCGGTACAGGCTGTGCGCATCCCGGGTGACCAACGCCCAGCGGCGCAGACCCTGCAAATCCGGATGGGCCAGGATGGCTTCCATCAGCCACTTGCCGATGCCGCGGCCGCGGTAGTCTGCCTGCACGATGACGTCGTCTACCCAGGCAAAAGTGGTGAAGTCGCTGATCACCCGCGCCATGGCCACTTGCCGGTCTCCGTCGTATACGCCGAAGACCAGCGAGTGCTCGAGCGAGTGCCGGATGGTGGCACGCGAGCGGTGCTCCGCCCAGAAAACGCCGGCGAGCAAAGCGCAAATGGCATCCAGGTCGAGGCGCCGGGAGTCGGTGCTGAGGGTTAGATTATTTTTATGGATTTCCAGGAACCGGGTCATGGAAACATGCCTGTGTGACTGAAAGACCGGCCAGGTTTCCCGCGGCCGGGCTTGAGGAGAATAGGTGCCTGACAAAATTGTAGGGGCACCACATGTCGTCCCCTACAATTTATTGAATAATACCAATTTCGCGTCCAGCTGTGGCGATGACGTCCAGGGCGTGGTCAATCTCTTTCGGCTCGTGCGCGGCAGTGACGGTGGCGCGCAGGCGGGCCAGGCCCTCCGGCACGGCCGGGGAGACCACCGGCAGGACGAACAGGTCCCTGTGCTGGCAGATCTGGGTCAGCTTATAGGCGCGCTCGTCGGTGCCGCACAGTACCGGCACGATGGCGGTGGTGGTCAGCAGGGTATCGAAACCAGCGTGCTTCAGCCCGTTGATAAACTGCTCGCCATTGGCATTGACCTTTTCGATGCGCCAGGGTTCGTCCAGGATGACTTTGAAGGCTTCGGTGGCGGCGGCGGCCTGCCCCGGGGGCAGGGCAGCGGAGAAGATGTAGGCCCGGCTGGCGTGGCGCAGGTACTGGACGAGTTCCTTCCTGCCGGCCACGTACCCGCCCACTGACGGGATGGTCTTGCTGAGCGTGCCCATTTTGATGTCCACCACGTCATCCAGGCCGAAGTGTTCCTCGATGCCGCGCCCGGTCTTGCCGAGCATGCCCAATGAGTGGGCTTCGTCAATCATCAGCCAGGCGTTGTACTTCTTGCAGAGTTCGACCGTCTTCGGCAGGTCGAGCACGTCGCCGTCCATGCTGAAAATGGCGTCAGCAACCACCAGTTTCGTCACGTCGCCCGGCGCCTGCTGGAGGCGGCGTTCCAGGTCGGCCATATCGTTGTGTTTGAAGCGACGGAACTCCGCACCCGACATGAGACAGCCGTCCACGATGGAGGCGTGGTTAAGTTTGTCGGAGATGACGTAATCGCCGCGGCCCATCAGGGTCGAGATCACCGTCAGGTTGGTGACATAGCCCGAGGAGTAGGTGACGGCCGCTTCGGTGTGCTTGAAAGCCGCGATGGTCTCTTCGAGTTCGGTGTGGACTGTCAGCGTGCCGGCCAGCAGGCGGACGCCGTTGGTGCCGGTGCCGAACTTATCTATGGCGGCCTTGGCGGCGGCGTTGATGCGCGGGTGGCCGATCAGGCCCAGGTAACTGTACGAGGCGTACATCCCCATCTCACGCCCTCTGACGATGACCCGCGAGCCGCCTTTGATCTCCTCGATCGGCTGGTTGTAAAAGTACAGGTCGTTCTCGCGCAGTTTCATCACGCGCTCGGTAAAGAAACGGATGCGGCGGGTGACGGCGTCATCGGTGGTGTGGATGTCCATGGGTGGCTCCTTGTGCAAAAAATCTGCGTAAGTATAGCACAGACTTACCGGGCTAGAACATTACGCCACACTCGTACGGGACAAGGTTCTTTTCCTGCACATCCTGAATGGTATGCGGCATTGACCGGCTGAGGGTGTAGGTCTCCTGGTAGAATCCCCCCCAACGGGTGAATGTCACGAGCCGGACCTCGACCGTCTGCCCGCCGACCTTGACGGACGGGCCAACGTCCTTTAACAGGGCTGCACGTACTCGCGCGGCGAGCGAAATCCGGTAGCCGAAGTCACCGTCCAGGCTGGCGACGATGGCAGTCACACCGGCTTTGTCACAGACGATTTGCGAGTCGCTGTAGTTGGCGTGCCAGAACTTGTAGAACTGGCTGCCCATCTTCGCCAGTACCACGAATTGGAAATAACTTTCGGGGGTATCGTCCGTCTGAACGTAGTCCAGGGTACTCGTACTGTCGCCGCCGGCTGCCAGGTCCGCTTCGGTGGCGTAGAACGGCTGGCCGGCCGGGCGGACATACAGGACCGGGTAGCCGCCCATCCCGTCGTAGTGATAGACGTAGTCCAGCACGTAGCCCGGCTGCATCGAGAGATGGTCGAGCACGCTGAAGTACTGCATCACGTCGAATTCGCTGCCGGTTTTGACCGGGTTCTCGGTACAGAAATTGGCCGGTAATTCCAGCCCGCCTGTCAGGGCAGACATGGCATCCACCGTCGCGCGGCAGGTGGAAATGGCGCCGCTCTCGTCCGAAGTCGGCCCGCAGGCGCTGAGCAGAAGCATAAAAACGAGCAGAAAGTTTGTTTTTTTCATAGCATCCTCCAGTCTCCACTCAGAAAGACCCATTTTGCCCCCGAGATGTTCCCCGACCCTGCGCGACCGGTTTCAGTACCACAATCGGGATATGCCGCTTTGTCATTTCTTTATAATGCAGATAGGGCGGATGGTGTTCGATGGCATATTTCCACAGCCGGTCGTATTCCTGACCTTCCGCCTGACTCGCCTCGATGGGGATCTTCTTCCCTTTGACTTCGATGGTCGTGCGCGGTTGCGCCAGCAGGTTATAGTACCAGCCGGCGTTCTGTTCCTTGCCCCAGTTGGACCCGATCAGGAAATAAAAACCGTTTGTTTGGAAATAGGCAATCGGCGTGACATAGTGCTTTCCGGATTTGTGCCCGAGGCTATGCAGCAGCAGGATGGTCTGCGTGCCGAGCTGGCTGCCGATGCGCCCCCGGCTGACCCGGATGGCAAAGGTGTTTATCGCCATGAAGATTTTTAAGAACAATTTATTCATAGCGCGGTTTCCAGCCGCAACTAAAAGATTCACCGCGAAGATGCGAAGGCCGCGAAGTTTTATTGGTCTTCGCGAAGTTAATCCCCCTTCGCGCTCTTCGTTTCTTCGCGGTTCCAAAAGATTTGCGCGCTTAATGCAAATGTCGGGCGGAAATACTATAACAATCGCAGATTACTTCTCCAGAAAAGCCTTCATCGGCTTCCAGTAATTGTCAATCCAGCCCTCTGTGAACTCCGCTTCCGTGCCCTCCGGGACATCCGAATGGGTGAAATCGAGGCGCGTACCTTCCGGGATGGCAGTAAAATTAAACGTCACGCGCGAGAAATAGCCTTCCGGCCAGTCCACGGCGCGCCAGTCCTGGACGATCTTTTTATCGGGGACCAGTTCGACGTTTTTCCCGGTAATGTAATCGTCATACGCCATGATGTTTCCGCCGACCTCCCGGCTGATCCTGGCCTTGCCGCCGGTGAAGGCGGCGTGTTTCTTCGAGTCCATCAGCGCCTCGTAGACATCATGCGGGGAGGCCTTGAAGGTGACGGTTTGACGAATGATTTTTGACATATTTTCGCTCCTCTGCGGGCAAGCACCTTTAGTACCAGTGTAGCGCAGGGAATGAGACTTGTCAAAGGGGTTGCGGTTGGCGAAAAGCGAGTATCATTCAGGCGGAGAATAGGCTAATTATGGAAAATCCACTCACTCTCGAATCGTTGCTGGCGCAAATTACGGAAGACAACCTTCACGAAGAAGCGGATACCGGCCCTGCGGTTGGCGATGAAGCCGGCGAATTAACAGACCTGACAGGTTTTCACCCTCTCCAGGGATACCTCGTAGAAACCCCCGATATCTTTGATTGACGTGACAAAGGATGTCATAATGAAAACCAGACATGTCCTTCTCGCTTTCCTGGCATAAACCTGGTGACGACGCTCCGCGTCGTCACCAGGTTTATGCTCCACACATCTTTTTCAACTCATCTTTCCCAATGATCTTCACCCCCAGTGCCTGCGCCTTCTCGTATTTCGACCCCGGCGCTTCGCCCAGCACCAGATGAGCGGAATTCTTGTTGTTTAGAGACCAAGCGTATGCTTGAGGGCTTTGTCAACCGCTTTCATGGGCAGTTCCCCAATGACGCGCTCGAGTGCCAGCCCGGTGATCGTGGCAAGGTTATCGGTCATGACAACCGAATCGGCCAGCAGGCCTGAGTCCCGCCCTTGGGGGGTGTTCAATTTGACGACCATGCGGCTTGGATGATTGGCACGGAACATGCGGCTGGTTATCATAGCCACAATAACTTGTGGCAGGCCGGTATCCAGGTCATCGGCCTGGACGATGAGGGCCGGACGCGTTTTAGCCGTCCGCAAGTCGGAGTGGGGGAAGAGCACCAAAACAACATCGCCGCGTTTATGATCTGGCACGGTCGGCGTCGTAGTGGTCATAGGCATTCATTTCCGGGCTGTTCCACTCTTCAGCAAAAGTGGACAATTGGGCGCGCAACATGCGTGCCTGAAGCTTGTCAATGCCGCGCTTCCGCAAGTCAATCTTATCTGCCTCCAGGAAAGTGACGATCACAGGGGAATCATCCTTCACGTTCCTGAGTGGCTTTTCCAATTCAACCTTGCCATTGCGGTACACACCGCGCACTGTGGTCAACATATCTTCTTCTCCTCTTTCATGTCCGCTGAATCGTCCATAGGAATCTGCCTTCCTGCCGCGCTTCTTCTGCCACAGGGAATCCGCTGTTGAACAAGTCTTCCCCGACGACCAGCACTGAGAGAAACGGTCCGCCGGTCACCATCGAGTCCATCGCCGCGTTGACCAGTTTCCGCCAGTGGGCATCGCCTGGGCCGCCCAGATAGCGCTTTGAGGTGGGCCACCTGCCGACCACCATCACATCTACATCAGAGTCGGGCGCAGCTTCGCCGCGCGCGTAAGAACCGTAGAGAATGATCTGACTGATCTCACCGGGAAATAAAGCCAAAGCGCGGCGTTGAAATTCATTTAACGTGCATTGAACGGGACGCGGCAGACGGGTGTGCTGCCTCTGGCCGCGTGGCTTTAGATGGACGACAGGATCTGATGAGATGTGTGCCATACCTCAATTATACACACATCTGCCTCAGTTCCTCTTTCCCAATGATCTTCACCCCCAACTTCTGCGACTTCTTAACCTTCGACTCCGGCGCTTCGCCGAACACCAGGAAACTGGTGTTCTTGCTGACCGAGTCCGTCACCTTGCCGCCGTGGGATTCGATGAATTCCTTCACGCCCTCGCGGCTGAATCCAGCCAGTGTGCCCGTCACGACAAAGGTCAAACCGGTAAGAGCGCCGGTTGACGATGGACCATTGACCGCGGACGATTGCGGCCACACCCCGGCGGCCTTCAACTTTTCCAGCACGTTATGGTTGCGCTCGCGGCTGAACCAGTCCACGATGGCCTCGGCAATATTCGGACCGACACCGTCCACCATCTGCAACAGGTCCCCGGAAGCCGCCGCCAGCAGATCCAGCGAGGGGAAGTGGCGGGACAAATCCGCCGCGGAGACTTCGCCGACACCATGAATCCCAAGCGCCGTGATAAGGCGGCTCAAGGGTTGCCGCCTGGATTTCTCTATCGCGGTGAGAAGATTGTCCGCGATTTTGCCGGGCGGCGCCGCTTCGGTTTTCCGGTCTTTTTTGGTAACAGCCGCGAGAATATCTTCCTGCTTTAGCGTGTAAATATCGGCCACATCTTTGACCAGACCGGTCTCGATGAGCTTTTCGACGATCTTGATGCCCAGCCCGGTGATGTCCATCGCGCCGCGCGAGACGAAGTGCTCCACGTTGCGCACCAGTTGAGCGGGGCAGGCGGCGTTGACGCAGTACCAGGCCACCTCGCCCTCGAAATGCTCGGCGGGCTGCCCGCAGGCGGGGCAGGCGCTCGGGGGTGCGTAGGGGTTTTCGGCACCGCTGCGCAGGTCCATGACCGGGCCGATGACGTACGGGATGACCTCCCCGGCGCGTTTGACCAGCACCCGGTCGCCGGGACGGATATCCTTTTCGGCGATGTAGTCGAAGTTGTGCAGGGTGGCATTCTTGACAATGACGCCGTTTATTTCCACCGGTTCCAGCACCGCTTTGGGTGTCAGTACGCCGGTGCGGCCGACCTCGACCTCAATCCCCAGCAGTTTCGTGGTCACCTCACGGGCCGGGAACTTGAAGGCAATCGCCCCGCGCGGGTCCTTGCCCACAAAGCCCATTTCGGTGGCCAGGTTCAGGTCGTCAATTTTGATGACCATGCCGTCGGCTTCGTAGGGTAGTTCGTCACGCCGTTTGTCCCACGTGACGGTGTAGGCGATGGCGGATTCAATATCGTCAAATCGCCGCGCCACGTCCGTGACCGGGAAGCCGAGCGCCCTGAGATATTCGAGCAGTTCCCACTGAGCGCGAGGCTCCGGAGGGGATTGAGAGTTGTTTTCCCAATAGACGATTTGATAAACCAGAAGCGTAAGAGGCCGTGAAGCTGTAATCGCCGGGTCCAACTGGCGCAGGGATCCGGCGGCGGTGTTGCGCGGATTGAGGTAGGTTTTTTCGCCATTTTCTTCCAACCGCTTATTCAATTTATCGAAATCTTTTACGGGTATAAAGACTTCGCCCCTTACAACCAGGTAATCAGGTACCAAGGAATCAGGGATTTTGGACGATCGTACCGTTCTTGATTCCTGATTACCTTGTCCCCGATTACCTAATTCCTTATCACCTAATCCCTGAATCACCGGGATTTTCAACGGAATCGCCCTCACCGTCCGAAGGTTGGCAGTAATATCCTCGCCTACTTCTCCGTCGCCGCGCGAGGCGCCCTCGACGAAGACTCCATCCCGGTAGTGGAGGACCACGCTCAACCCGTCAATCTTCGGCTCGACGACGAAACCGGCTTTCTCCACCCGGTCATCCAGTTTGCGGACGCGTTCGTACCAGGCGCGCGCATCCTCTGCGCCGAAGGCATTCGCCAGCGACAGGATCGGGCGCGGGTGGCGGACTTTCTCGAACTTTTCCGAAGGCCCGGCCCCGGCGCGCTGACTGGGCGAATCGGGCGTGACCCAGTCCGGATGGCCGGTCTCGATCTGGCGCAGTTCAACCACCAGTTTGTCGTACTCGGCATCACTGGTAACCGGCGCGTCCAGCACGTGATAGCGGTGGTTGTGGAAGTGGATTTGCTGCTTGAGGTCTTTGTAACGATGTTGGAGGGCTTTATCGTCCATATCAACCACCTGTAATTATGCGGGAGATAAGCGTACAATTGGTCGGAGGCTCGAGTGAAACGCATCCTGTTCTTTATTTTACCTTGTATCCTGGTGGCCTGCACATCCATCGTCCCCAGGCAGCCCACAGAAACCGTAACGACGAACCCCAAGCTTTTCGCACTGACCGCCGAGGCTGAAACGGTCACGAGCGGATATCCGGCCAATGAGGCCACGATTACAGCGATTATGGCAACCAAGTACGCTGGAGGAACCGAGATGGCGGCAACAATGACTGCTCAACCAACCGGGACGCCCGTCCCAACCATTCCGCCTGACTCGCCCTTCTGCCGTCCAGCTGATTTGAAGACCTCCTTTGGGTCAAACGCCGCGACCCAGCAAATCCTGCTCGGCGCTGGTTTGACGAATATCAGCGCTACCCCCTGTTTATTACAAGCCTGGCCGCAAGTTTTGCTCGTGGACCGGCAGGGCCGGCCGCTCGACGTGGATTATA
>JAPLGV010000152.1 GCA_026389975.1 Chloroflexota bacterium | reverse complement strand
CCAGCGTTTGGAGTGCCTCGTAGGCGCTGCTGATGCGGGTCTCGCCTTGAGCGGCGTCGAAAAGCCGGACCTCGTGGCGGGTCAAAAAAACCCGGGCGGCCATCCCCGCGGCCCGGCGTGCACACACGCGTGCCCGGCCCTTGTTTCCGGCCGCGCGGGCGGCCTCTGCTCGTTCCAGTTCGGCGTGAATTTCAGAGTAAAAATCCATCTCTACTGCTTCTTGCATAAATGACTCTACTGCAAAAACCATACAAACACAAAGGTCACGAAGGGGCACGAAGGAAAAGCCTTTATCACTTATCCTTCGTGTACGTCGTGTCCTTCGTGTTAAAGACCTTTTTGCAGTGGACTCATAAATCCATGAACTTTTCAGTATCGAAAGGCTCGGAAATAACGGGATTTTACTGCTTCTTGCATAAATTTCTGAACTTATGCGGCCAAAAAGTAAGGAATTAACGACGATCTGGGTTCAAATATTTCCGCAGTACCCTGTGGTTCAGATATTTACGTGGTAGTCCCGGTTCCAGCACGGGATGCAGTACCCTGTAAATAGGAATTTTGTCCGAGCGCGATTTGAAAAACTATCCTCAGGCCGGCCTATAAGCCGCATTTTGTCCGGCGGAGGAATGTCGGTTTACGCTCCGAAGAGTTTCTTCCCGACGCTCTGCCTGGACGGTCATCTCTCTGTGCAGCCTACCCGGAACTCGAACGACGCGAGCAGCGTCTCGTCCCTGCTTGGCCTTGCTCCCGGCGGGGGTTACCTGGCCGCCCGCATTGCTGCAGACGCCGGTGGTCTCTTACACCGCCTTTTCACCATGACCGCCTTGCGGCGGCTGTCTGTTTCTGTGGCCCTATCCGGCAAGTTACCTCGCCCCGGGGTTTCCCCGGTGCCGTGCTCTGTGGAGTGCGGACTTTCCTCGACTCTGCGCCAAAGCGCGGAACCGCGACCGTCCAGCCGACCTGAGGCTTTTTTATCATACCTGTTCTTGGAACATACGTCAATCACCTGACAGTGGACAATTGGGTATAATAAGGAAACAAAAAAACGCCATAATTAATAAAAAGGAGAAACTCATGTCGAAATCTCTTGATAACCTGAAGACTGCATTTGCCGGTGAATCACAGGCCAACCGTAAATACCTGGCCTTCGCCAAAAAAGCGGACGAGGAAGGCTTCCCCCAGATCGCCAAACTGTTCCGGGCCGCGGCTGCGGCTGAGACCGTCCATGCCCACAATCACCTGAGAGCCATGGACGGAGTCAAGTCCACGGCAGATAACCTGGAAGCGGCCGTTGCTGGTGAGAACTACGAGGTTGTCTCGATGTACCCGCCTATGCTGGCCGAAGCCGAAGCAGAGGGCGATAAACGCGCCGCAAAATCATTCGGGTGGGCTTTGGAAGTCGAGAAAATTCACGAAGCACTCTACCGCAAAGCACGCGAACTTCTGGGCAAAGGCAAGGATGCCCCGGAGACGAATTATTATGTTTGTCCGATCTGCGGCTACACCCACGAAGGCCCGATGGACGGTAAGTGCCCGGTTTGCAGTACACCGGGTGAGAAGTTTGAGAAAATCGCCTAGCGGCTGTTAAACCCCCATCGTTATTTATTGAGAAGGCACGAAGACGGATTAACTTCGTGCTCTCTTAATTTACTGCTTCTTGTATAAATCCATGAACTTTCCTGTGTCGAAGGGCTCGAAAATAACGGGATTTTACTGCTTCTTGAATAAATTTCTGAACTTATGCGGCCAAAAAGTAAGGAATTAACGACGATTTGGGTTCAAATATTTCCGCAGTACCCTGTGGTTCGGATATTTACGTGGTAGTCCCGGTTCCAGCACGGGACGCAGTACCCTGTAATCTGCTGATAAGAGGAATGTGGGTAAGTTGACGAAACCAGGAAAGAATCTGGCGCAAACTCCCGTTATGGAATAGAAAACGACTTCCGGTGGATTTCACACCGCCTCAGTTTCTTTATCGCCTCCTGGTGGAGGCGCGTTCCGTAGCCTTTATGACGGGCAAACCCGTAACCGGGATATTGACCATCCAACTCGCGCATCAAAGCATCTCGGGCGGTCTTAGCCAGCACGGAAGCCGCCGCCACGCTGAGCGAACGCTGGTCGCCTTTGACCAGCGCAGTCTGAGGCAGGTCAATTTCAGGGAAAATCAGGTAATCGGTAATCAAGTAATCAGGGAGCAGGTTTTCGAGCGCCCGTGTCGCTGCCAGCTTCGTAGCCGGGACGATGCCCAGCGTGTCAATCTCCTCTTCCGAAGCGAAGCCCACCCCCCAGCCCACTGCGGACTCTTTGATACGTGGAGCCCAGGTCTCACGAGCCAGCGGGGTCATCAGCTTGGAATCTCGCACCCGGTTCAGGGTCCGCGTGAGAGACGGGTCGGCTGGCAGGATGACGGCGGCTGCGGCCACCGGTCCGGCCCAGGCGCCGCGCCCAGCCTCGTCTATCCCGGCGATGCGGGTGAAGCCGTCATTCCATAAATTCCGTTCAAATTCCAGGGTTGGGAATGGATGCAAATTGCGTTTACGCGTCATATACGCCTCGCCGGGCGTTGGCGCGGATGGTCAGCAGGTCGAAGAACATGCGCGCCGAGTCGCGCAGGATATTGATCTTGCTGTCGGCGTAGAAATACCAGGGGATGCCAACCTCGGCGATGGTGTAGCCGCGGCGGCGGGCGATGGCAAGCAGTTCCACATCGAAGGACCAGCCCGGCAGGGTTTGGAAGCGGAAGATGTCTTCGGCAGCGGCGGCGCGGAAACATTTGAACCCACATTGCGTATCCTGCAAACCTGGCAGTACGAGCGTGCGGATGAAGAAGTTGAACACGCGGCCAGTGAAATGGCG
Organism: Chloroflexota bacterium; assembly: GCA_026389975.1. GTDB lineage: Bacteria > Chloroflexota > Anaerolineae > Anaerolineales > Villigracilaceae > UBA877. The sequence continues at coordinate 15,202 of JAPLGV010000152.1, read as the reverse complement.
GTAGGGAGGCTCCCCGTAACGGACCGCGCCGGGGGCTTCGCGTGAGGCAATGGCGATGTCGCAATTGCAGGCAGGCGGCAGGAAGCGGTTGATCTCCTCCGCAGGCATCGAAAAATCAACATCGGCGAAGAAACGGTATTCGCCGCGCGCCTCCAGCATGCCGCGGTGGATGGCGCGGCCTTTGCCCGGCTGGTCCTCGTGCAGGACGCGCAGGCTGGGGAAGTTGCGGGTGAACTTTTGCGCTACTTCCAGAGTGTGGTCGCTGCTGGCATTTTCAACCACTACTACTTCGGAAGCATAGTTCTGGTTTTCCAGAAACGCAAAGGCCTGTCCCAAGGCGCGGGGCAGGCGAGTTTCTTCGTTGTGGGCCGGGATGACAATGGAAAGGAACGGGGGTTTCAAGGCAATAGGCTCAAGAGAAAGGACCGCTGGTCTTTGATGACCAGGAACAGGAAAGCAGTGATCAGCAAACACCAGATAACGAGCATGACGATCAAAAAAACCCACTGCTTTTTGTTCAGCCCCTTGCGCCGCGGGACCTGGGAGCGGGCCTGCGTTCCGGCAATGGGGAGGGGGGCCGGTTCGTTGCTCCATGCCGGGGCCTGTGATTCGGGTAAAGCGAATGCCGGAACGTATGGATCTTCCGCCTGTGCGGAAGCGAGTGTTTCTGGGCCGGCCACTGCAAGGGTCTCGGCTGGTTGGGGCGGGGCCGGTTTGGGTGGGTTCAGGATACGCTCGATAACATCCTGGACGGATTCAGGGCTGAGCATAACCCGTGCCTGCATGATGGAGATGGCAAAGCGTTCCAATGCGTCGCGCATGACCACGCGGATAATTGGCCGAATGCTGTCCACGTGGACGGACGGGTCGGAACAAAGCAAGATGGCATCTACACTGGTTATTGCCGAGTAACCCTGACGCTGTAGAAATACCTGGATGGCGCGCGCCATGCGTTCGGTACGCGTCAGCAGGTTGGGTTTTTCATTCTTGAAGGTATTCCCGGTAATGGTGCCCCATTGGTCGCCTTTGGCACGGAACATGCCGGTCAGCGGTGTGACGTACATGACGAACACCCCGGCCGGCCCGACCAAAATGAAAGGGAAGCTGGCTTCCAGGACGGGAGGCGTAACGTTGCGCAGGAGAGTGTAGTTTCTGTCCAGCACCTTACCCAGTACGGTTATGACCTGTTTCTGCCCCTCAACTTCTTTAATCCAACTGGCACCGTATTTCATCAGTGCCTTACCGCGGTCGAGGATACTGATCTCGCCGGTCTCGTTGTTAAAGAATGGGGTTTGGTCAATGATTTTCATGGGACAGCCTTCCAGGGAAAGCGGCTAGAAAACCGGAACTCCGGTCAGAAGATCGCGCGCACTTGTCTGCCCTTCGGTAACGATATTGCCTTCTATCTGACGTACCGCCGTACCGGTTTCAAAAACGCTGCCGAGATAGATTTTGCGTTCCCCGACCACGAAACGTTTGCCCTGCTTGAGCCGTTCGGACAGTTCTTTGCGTTCAAGCAATACGTGGTCGGACCACACTACACCATGGCGTTCATACGCGCGAACGACGGCAATTTTGCCGCCCGCTGTATAGTGCACAGCTTCGATGACACCATCCAATTTCTTTCGGGCCATAATTGAATTCCTCTTTGCTATTGTAGCATATGATTCTTGAGCAAATCATGCTTTAGCATATCTGTATCCTGCGGTAACATAACCGCCGAGAACCAGGGTGGTCTCGGCGGTCAGTCGGGGTGGGCGGATTCGAACCGCCGACCCCCGCGTCCCAAACGCGGTGCGCTACCAGCTGCGCTACACCCCGGACAGCGTGAGTATAATGCGTAACGGGCGTGCCCGTCAAGCAGGAGAGTACGATATAATTTTCCTATTGGAGAAACTATGAATATCTTCGTTACCGGCGGGGCAGGCTACATTGGCTCGGCTACCGCAGAAGCACTTCTCATTGCAGGGCATTCTGTCACTGTCTACGACTCGCTCGTGACCGGGTACCGGGGTGCCGTACCCGAGGCGGCGCGCTTCATTCAGGCCGACCTTGGCGATTTCGCCGCCCTGACGGCTGCCCTGGCCTCTGAAAAGTACGACGCGGTGATGCACTTCGCAGCCTTCATCGAGGCAGGCGAGTCAATGAAAGACCCCGGCAAGTTTTTCAAAAACAACCTGGCAAATTCGCTGCAACTGATCGAAGCCGCGACACGCGCCGGAGTGGAACGGTTCGTGCTCTCGTCCACGGCGGCAGTCTATGCCTCCAATGATGCACCGTTAAATGAAGATTCTGCCATTGACCCAGCCAATGCTTACGGTTTCACCAAACTAGCCATCGAGCAAGCTCTGGAATGGTATCGCAAGATCCACGGACTGCACTTTGCCGCCCTGCGCTATTTCAACGCCTGCGGTGCCCTGCCGGGACGGGGCGAGGCGCACCTGCCCGAGTCGCATCTCATCCCATTGGTGTTAAAAGTGGCCCTTGGCCTGCGCGACGCCGCCTCCATCTATGGCACGGACTATCCCACGCCGGACGGCACCTGCATCCGTGACTATATTCACATCGCCGACCTGGTTTCGGCGCACCTGCTGGCGCTGGAGGCGTTGGGCGAACGTGACCGGCTGGTCTATAACCTCGGCAATGGGAGCGGGTACTCGGTCTGGGAAGTGATCGAGACTGCCCGCCGCGTGACCGGTCACCCGATCCCGGTCCTCGAGTCCCCGCGCCGTCCGGGCGACGCGCCGCGTCTGGTGGCTTCGTCTGAAAAAATCCGCCGCGAGTTGGGCTGGACGCCGCGTCATCCCGATTTGACCGACATCGTTGCCAGCGCCTGGGACTGGCACCGCACACACCCGCAAGGCTATAAGGATAACTAATGGAAAAAGCAACCGCCTTCATCGTTGTCATCGTGGGCTGGGTTTTTTCGCTGTGTCTGCACGAGTTTTCGCACGCCGTGGTGGCGTATTACGGCGGGGACACCAGCGTCAAGGACAAGGGCTACCTGACCTTCAACCCGCTCAAGTACACCCACCCGGTTTATTCGATTGTCCTGCCGGTGGTTTTCCTGCTGCTGGGCGTAATCGGCCTGCCCGGCGGGGCCGTCTACATCGAGACCTGGCCGCTGCGCAGCAAGCGCTGGGAGAGCGCCGTCTCGCTGGCGGGACCGGCCTCCAACCTGGTGCTGGCGATCCTCCTGGCGATCATTCTGAACTTTCTGCCAGTCAGTTCCAGCGGCATCTGGCCGGGACTGGCGTTTCTGGCTTTACTGCAAGTGACCGCGGTGGTGTTGAACCTGATCCCTGTGCCGCCGTTTGACGGGTACCGCGCTCTGGCGCCGTTCCTCAACCGGCAACTGCGCTTCAATATTGACCAGTACAGCAATATCATCCTGATGATTGTTTTTGTCGTCCTGTGGTATGTGCCGTTCGTGAACGACTTTTTCTGGCTGGCGGTGGGGTGGATTTCGCTCCGCTTGCAAATCCCGCTCTCGCTGGCGATGCTGGGTTTGAGCCAGTTCCAGTTTTGGCGGTAGCAATCCTTTTTCAGAGGGACTTTCCTCCTGGGACAACGTGCCTCCAAAATTCTAACACCCCTCTTATTGACGCCCATCGAATGGACATGGTATCATTATTCACGTTCAATTAGCACTCTCGCCTTGAGAGTGCTAAAACTGCAAACACGAATACCACGAATCAAAAATGAATGACCTCACCGAACGCCAGCGCCTGATCCTTGCCCTTGTTGTGCGTCACTATACTGAAACTGCACAGCCAGTCGGTTCAGTGCGTTTGGTGGAGTGTTACAAACTTGATATGAGCACCGCCACCGTCCGCAACGAAATGGCCGTGCTGACCGAGTCCGGTTACCTGCGCCAGCCGCACACATCAGCGGGGCGTGTTCCCACCGAGGAAGGCTACCGCTATTTCGTCACCCACGTGGTCTACCCATCCGACCTGCCCGAACCGGCGCGCGACACCATCTCTCACCAGTTTTACCAGGCCCGTCAGGATGTGGAGCAGTGGATGCCGCTGGCGGCTTCCATCCTGGCGCAACATTCACGCGCGGCCTCCATCGTCACCGCGCCGCATTCAGAGCGTTCGCACTACAAACACGTGGAACTCATCTCCACCCAGGGACGGCAGGTGCTGATGGTGTTGGTCATGACCGGCGGGGAGGTCAGCCAGCAAATCCTGACCCTGGCCGAGCCGGTGGTGCAGGGACGCCTGTCGGCCGCTGCCGACCGGCTCAACCAGGTCTGCCTGGGAAAGACCACCGAAGAAATCGCGGCCTTTCCTGCGCGTGCTGATTCCCTCGAAAAGGATATCCTGACCCTCGTCCTCCAGGACATGAACCGCGGCGAACAGCGCGTTTCCGGCGAAATCTATTTGGACGGCTTGACCAATGTTCTTTCCGAACCCGAATTCCTTGAATCCGGCGATGCCCGCCGGGCCGTGCATCTGTTTGAGGAGCGTTCGCTGCTGCAAGACCTGTTGGCACGCACCACCAACAATGCCACGGTGGGCGGTGTCCAGGTGTTGATCGGCGGTGAGGGCAAATGGGAAGAGTTGAAACAATGTTCGGTTGTCCTGGCCCGCTATGGCATTCCTGGCCTCGTCACCGGCATGCTGGGCGTCTTTGGGCCGATGCGTATGCCCTATGCTCGCACCATCCCCACCGTCCGCTTTATGGCCGATTTGTTGAGCGGCCTGGTATCTGAAACAATGGTAGGAGAAGAAAATGATTAAGAATAAGAAGTTGCACCAGACTGAACCCAAGGCGGAGGGTACGCCCGAGGCTGCCGCCGCGCCGGTAGCGGGTCATGGACCCGAAGAGGCGCCGGGCACTTCCCCTGCTCTCGCCGAACTCGAAAAACAACTGGCCGAAGCCGAGTCCCAGGCTGCCGAATACAAGGACGGCTGGCAGCGCTCCGCGGCCGACTTCCAGAACTACCGGCGGCGTGTCGAAGCTGAAAAGGCTGAAACCTACCAGAATGCGGCCGGCAGCATCATCAAACGTTATTTGCCAATCCTGGATGATATGGAACGTGCCCTGGCGGCGCGTCCTGCTGACCTGGCCTGGGTGGACGGCATCGAGTTGATTTACCGTAAACTGCAATTTATCCTGGAGTCAGAGGGCCTGAAGCGCATCGAGGCCGAGGGGCAGATGTTCGACCCGAACTTCCACGAGGCCATCTTGCAGGAACCGAGCGAAGACCACGAAAGCGGACAGATTATCGCTGTCGTGCAGAACGGCTATTTGTTGGGTGAGCGAGTCATCCGCCCGGCGCTGGTGAGGGTGGCGCAATAAGGGCGCAGCGTCTCTGCGCTACCATAATCTTTTTTGGAGAAATCAGCATGTCAAAAATTATTGGAATCGACCTGGGAACAACGAACTCAGTGGGGGCGGTGATGATGGGGGCTGAACCGGTCGTCATCTCGTCCTCAGAAGGGGAGCGGTTGGTGCCGTCGGTGGTGGCGATCAACAAAAATCACGAGCGGCTGGTGGGACGGGTGGCTCGCAACCAGGCTATCGTCAATTCCCAGAACACTATCTTTTCCATCAAGCGTTTCATGGGTCGTAAGTACGAAGACCCGGAAGTTCAGCGCACCCTGCCGCGGGTCCCGTATACGGCGTTTCCCGCCGACAACGGCGATGTGCGTGTCAAGATGGACGACAAGGAATATTCCCCGCCGGAAATCTCGGCTATGATCCTGGCCAAGATCAAACGCGATGCCGAAGCCTATCTCGGCGAATCGGTTACGCAGGCGGTGATTACCGTCCCGGCGTACTTTAATGACGCCCAGCGCAATGCGACGAAGGATGCTGGCAAGATTGCCGGCCTGGACGTACTGCGTATCATCAATGAGCCGACTGCATCCTCGCTGGCCTATGGCCTGGATAAGAAAACCAACGAGATTATCGCGGTCTATGATTTGGGCGGGGGGACGTTTGATATTTCTATCCTCGATGTGGGCGAAGGCGTCTTCCAGGTCCGTTCCACCAACGGCAACACCTTCCTGGGCGGCGACGACTTCGACCAGCGCATCATAGACTATTTCACCCAGGAGTTCCAGAAAGAGAGTGGCATTGACCTGCGCCAGGATCGGCAGTCACTCCAGCGTCTGCGCGAAGCCGCCGAAAAGGCCAAGATCGAACTCTCGACGATGATGCAGACCGAGGTCAACCTGCCCTATCTCACAGCCGACGCCTCCGGACCGAAGCACCTGGTGATGACCATGACCCGCGCCAAACTGGAGCAGCTCACCGCTGATCTGGTGGAAGGAACGCTGACCCCGCTCAAACAGGCGCTGGCCGATGCCGGTCTTTCGGCTTCCGACATCGACGAGGTGGTCATGGTGGGCGGCATGACCCGTATGCCCGCCGTACAGGAAGCCGTCCGCCGTTTCTTCGGCAAGGAACCCCATAAAGGTGTCAACCCTGACGAGGTGGTGGCCGTCGGCGCAGCCATCCAGGCGGGTGTGCTGAGCGGCGATGTGAAAGACATCCTCCTGCTGGATGTCACCCCGCTGTCGCTTTCAATCGAAACACTGGGCAGCGTCGCCACGCCGCAGATCGAGCGCAACACCACCATCCCGACCCGCAAGAGCCAGGTTTTCTCGACTGCCTCCGACAGCCAGACACAGGTCGAAATCCACGTTCTGCAAGGGGAGCGCCCGATGGCCGTGGATAACAAGTCGCTCGGCAAATTCATCCTGGACGGCATCCCGCCTGCCCCGCGCGGCATTCCTCAGATTGAAGTGACCTTTGACATTGACGCCAACGGCATCCTGAAAGTCACCGCGCAGGACAAGGCCAGCGGACGCAGCCAGCATATCACCATCACTGCCTCGTCTGGCCTGGCGAAGGATGAAGTGGAACGCATGCGCAAGGAAGCCGAAATGCACGCTGCCGAAGACAAGCAGCGCCGCGATTTGATCGAGGCCAGGAATACCGCTGATAATTCAGTCTACGGCGCTGAGAAGGTTTTGAACGAACTCGGCGAAAAGGTTCCGGCGGAGGGCAAGACCGAGGTCCAGGCAGCCGTGGACGAAGTCAAGAAGGTGAAAGAGGGCGAAGACGAGCCGGCCATCCGCAAGGCGGTGGATGCCCTCAGCCAGGCCGTCCAGAAAGTCGGCGCGGCAGCTTATGAGCAGGCCCCGGAGCAGCCCGGACCGGAAGCCGATCCGCAAAAACCCGATGGTGAGAACACGGTTGAAAGTGAAGGAAAAGGAAGTGAATAGGGTATCGTGAATGGCCTGCCCCATTCACTATTTTCTGTTCCCGTTGACCTATGACCAATCGCGACTACTACGAAATCCTGGGCATTCCCAGGAACGCCTCCACGGATGACATCAAGACTGCCTTCCGCAAACTGGCGCGCCAGTATCATCCCGACGTGAGCAAGGAATCGGACGCCGAGGAAAAATTCAAGGAAATTAACGAGGCCTACGGCGTCCTTTCGGACCCGCAGAAACGCGCCCGCTACGACCAGTACGGCCGCGCCGGCCTGGGTGAAATGGGCGGCATGCCCGATTACGCCACGATGGACTTCTCGGATATTTTCGAGCAGTTCTTCGGGATTAATATGGGCGGCGGGGGCCGTTCGCGCCGCCCGCGGCGGGGGCGCGACCTGCAAGTGCACCTGGACCTGACCTTCGAGGAAGCCGTCTTTGGCGCAGAGAAGACCGTTGAAGTGACTCGCAACGAAACCTGCGGAACCTGCCGCGGGTCCTGTGCTGAACCAGGTACCAACCCGCAGCGCTGCGGCACCTGCGGCGGGCACGGCGAAGTCCGCCAGGTGCGTCAGACGATTTTTGGCTCGATGATGCAGTCCGGGCCATGTCCCACCTGCGGCGGACGCGGCGAGGTTATCTCCACGCCCTGTCATACATGCCGCGGGTCCGGGCTGGAACGAAAAACGGTCAAGAAGACCGTCCAGGTTCCGGCAGGCGTGGACAATGGCACGCAGATCCGTCTGGCAGGGGAAGGCGAGCCTGGAATTCTGGGCGGGCCGCAGGGCAATCTGTACCTGCTGCTGGCTGTCCAGTCGCACAAGTTCTTCAAACGCCGCGAGAACGATATCCTTCTCAACCTGGACATTAACGTGGCCCAGGCCGTGCTTGGCGCGGACGTGGAAGTTCCGACTGTGGATGGAACTTCAAAACTTAAAATCCCTGCCGGGACGCAGCCGGGCAAGGTGTTCACGCTCAAGGCGCGCGGCGTACCCTACCTGCGCAAGAGCGGCCGCGGCAACCAGTTGGTGCTTATCAATGTGGACATTCCGTCCAAGCTGACGAAGGAACAGCGTGAGCTATTCGAGAAACTGGCGGCTACGCTTGGCACGACGGTCAAGCCGAAGGAGAAGGGATTTCTGGATTGGGTGAATGAGGCGCTGGGAGGGTAGTTCCCAGCAATCAGTTATCAGTATTCAGTGAGTGGGTGGAAATCCGCTCGCTTTGTTTTATAATCGTTGCATGGCAACTGTATTGATTGGTGAACGAATTGGAAAGAATGGAAGATTGGGTGTTGGATGTTCCGCGTCGGTATTCGAAAAAACAGGTAAGAAGGTTTTGTTAATTCGACGCGCCGATAATGGCAAATGGGCAGTACCAGGCGGATACATGGAGGCGGGGGAAAGTTTTTCTGAAGCATGTCAACGCGAGGTTTTGGAAGAGACGGGACTTAGGGTGCGTGTAAAGCATCTTGTTGGCGTTTATACAACACCGAATCTCTTACTGGAGTATCCTGACGGAAATAAGTGGCAATTGGTTGTTTTGCACTTCGAGGCAGATATTATTGGTGGCGAATTGCAGCCGAGTGACGAGTCGACCGAGTTTTGTTATTTTTTGCGTGATGAGATCGACAGACTGAATATGAATGAACTGGATAGAAGGCGGGCTTTTGATAGTTTTGAGAGAAATTCTGAGGCTGTCATTTGCGATAACTTTGTACTCAAGGAGCGTATTGAAAAGTTGCGAGGTTCATTGAAAAATAGTGGCACTCTTGAATCACTTATGGAAGTGCGAATGACAGATAAAGCAAAAGGAAAGTAACAGGTTACTGGTGACTGACATGAACTGGCTTGAAGTTTCCCTGACCGTCAACGGCGAACTGGCAGAAGCCGTGGCCGACGTGCTGGCCCGCTTTGCCCCCAACGGCGTGACCACCGAGCAGGCTGTCAAATTCAACGACGAGGAAGACGAAGGCACGCCGGTCGGACCGGTTACAGTACGCGCCTACCTGCCGGCGGACGAAAAACTCGAAGAGACGCGTCAGAAACTGGAAGAATCCCTCACCTATTTGGGCATGATCCAGCCGCTGCCCGCACCGGTCTTCACACCACTGGCGGATCAGAACTGGATGGAAGCCTGGAAGGCGCGCTACCAGCCGATCCCGATCGGCAAGCGACTGATCATCGTTCCGGCCTGGCTCGAATCGCCGGATGCCTCGCGCATATCTATCAGAATTGACCCTGGCATGGCCTTCGGGACGGGGACACACCCAACGACGCAGTTGTGTCTCGAGTTGATTGAAGAACAATTTTGTGCTGAGAGACCACAGACCACAGACGATGGACCATCGTCGGTCGTCCGTCGTCCATCGTCGATCCTCGACGTCGGCTGCGGATCGGGGATTCTCTCGGTTGCTGCCCTGAAACTCGGCGCAGACTTTGCCCTTGGAGTAGACATTGACGAGGCGTCGGTCAAGGCCAGCCGTGAGAACGCGAACGCCAACGGTATCCCCGCGGATCAGTTTACCATCGGCCTGGGTTCGGTGACGGAAGTTTTGGCTGGCAGGTTCCAGGTCCGGAATGCGCCGCTGGTGCTGGCAAATATCCTTGCCCCGATCATCATCCGTCTATTTGGTTTGGGCCTTGCAGAGCTGGTAGCGCCGGGCGGGGCGCTCATCCTTTCGGGTGTCCTGGCAGAACAGACCGAAGGGGTGATTTCCTCTGTTGAAGAATATGGGTTAAAATTGGTGGAAAAGCGCCAGAAAGGGGACTGGGTGGCGCTGCTGGTGCGGTAATTGCTTTAAGTAAGGAGGTGTTCCATGAAAACAAGATTGACTTTGTTTGCCTTTCTGGCTGTTGTTTCGCTCCTGCTGGCTTCCTGTAATCTGCCTGTTCCTACGGCAACTGCCACCGAGCCGCCCATCCTGACGATCATCGATACACCGTCCGTTTCTGCCGGGACTACACCCACTTTGCCAGGCCTGGCAATTGCGCACGTGCCTGCTGGTCAGGCCATTAGCATCCTGAAAATCCACATGCTCGACCCGCTCAGCGGCTGGGGGATTGGCGGTCTCAGCCAGGCGCAGGATCATGTGTTCCGCACCCAGGATAGCGGCGTGACCTGGCGGGATGTCACTCCGCCGCAGCCAGCCCCGGCAGCCGGTGATGCGGCTATCGCCATTGGTGATTTCCGGGATGCTTCTACGGCATGGGTCATTTATGGGACCGAGATGGTTCCACCCCCTGCTAATCTCTATATCTGGTATACCCACGATGGCGGTGCAACCTGGCAATATAGCACCATTGACACATCCATTTCTTCAGAGTTCTTCACCCCTTGGTTTATTGATTTCGCGGATGCCATGCACGGCTGGCTGCTGGTCTATCTCGGCGCCGGGATGAGCCACAACTACGTTGCCCTGCTCGGCACCACGGATGGCGGCCTGACCTGGAACACGCTGGTCACGCCCCAGGACAGCAATGACATCCAGAGCTGCCCGAAGACCAGCATGGTCTTCTTCGATGCACAGAACGGCTGGCTGGGGCGCGAATGCCAAGGCCTGTACCCGGCCCCGCACATCCTGCGGACCACTGACGGGGGCGCTACCTGGACGCGCATCGAACCGCCCGCGCCGGCCGGTGCCCCGAACCTGTTCACCGACTATGCCTGTGACATGGCCTCCCCGACCCCCTTCTCGGCCTCCTCGGTCATCATGGCGATGAAGTGCCTGAGTATGGCGGACTACTCGACTCAGAAAAACTATATTTATTCCACCACCGATGGCGGCGCTACCTGGACCTCTTATCCTCTTCCCGCGGATTATTTACTGGGTGAAGGCTTATACTTCTTTGACCCGCTGAACGGTTTTGCCTTTGGCCGCAAGATTTACAAGACCACGGACGGCGGCCAGGCCTGGACTTTCGTCCAGCAGGTCTTCTGGTCCGGGCAGTTCAGTTTCGTCAATGCCGATCAGGGTTGGGCTTCTGTGATTAACGATAGCAATGAAAATGGTCTGGTCGAGACAGGCAATGGCGGAGTTGACTGGGATATGCTCAATCCCTTGGTGGTGCCGTAAGATTCACGTTTGCTTTCCCTGTGCTGAAGGTTTAAGGTAAACCTTCAGCATTTTTGTGCTATCATACGGACACGATGACGCGCCGCCGTTTGGTACTCTACCTCCTGCTGAATGCCCTCGTTTCGGCTCTCGTGACGGGAGCCATCCTGTTCTTTTACGATCGCGCCAACCATAAAACGGATTGCGGCACGAGCGAGACGGTCCCCACACTCGCTTCCGGCGGCGTAAACGCGGACATCGTCAGCGTCACTGGCGCGGGGGCGCTTGCCAGCGAGTCCGTCGTCATCCAGAACAACGGCGACGCGGCGCTCCTGCTGAGTGGTTGGACGCTCAAAGACAGCCAGGGCAGCACCTACACTTTTCCGCAGTTGACGCTCTACTCCGGTGGCACGGTGCAGGTCCATACGAGACCCGGGATTGACACCGCCGCAGACCTTAACTGGGGGCTCTCTGCGCCGGTCTGGGAATCCGGCGAACTGGCTGCCCTCTACGATACACAGAACATTGCACGTGCCTTTTATCGCGTTCCTTGACAGAATAATGGACATAGCTTATGACCCAGGCTCTCTATAATAAATGGCGCCCCCAGAAATGGGACGAAATTGTCGGACAGCAGCATGTCGTCCAGACGTTGCGCAATGCGGTCGTTGGCAACCGCGTTGTCCATGCCTACCTGTTCGCGGGTCCGCGCGGCACCGGCAAGACCACCGCCGCCCGTCTGCTGGCGAAGGCCGTCAACTGCCTGAACGAAGACCTGGCGGCCCGTCCATGCAACGAGTGCGCCCACTGTGTGGCGGTCAACGAGAGCCGCTTCCTCGACCTCATCGAAATTGACGCCGCTTCCAACACCTCCGTCGAAGACGTGCGTGACCTGCGCGACAAAATCAACTTCACCCCCAACCAGGGCACCTACAAAGTTTACATCATTGACGAAGTCCACATGCTCTCCATGGCAGCCTTCAACGCCTTGCTGAAAACCCTCGAAGCGCCACCTGCCCACGCCATCTTCATGCTGGCCACCACCGAGAGGCACAAAATCCCGGCGACGGTGCTCTCCCGCTGCCAGCGTCATGAGTTCCGCCGCCTCCCGGTGGACGACATTGTGGGCCAGTTGCAGAACATCGTCACCAAAGAAAAATTCACTGCCGAACCCGAAGCGCTGACGCTCATCGCCCGCCAGTCTGCGGGAGGAATGCGCGACGCCATCTCCCTGCTTGACCAGATGGCCTCCACAGGAAAAGAAATCACACTTGGCCTGACGCAGACCGTGCTTGGCACAGCCACCAGCCAAACCGTCATTGAGCTGGTCGGTGCGGTGCTGGACCGGGAACCTTCCGCCGGTATGGACGCGATCCACACTGCCTTGGATTCCGGCACTGACCCGCGCCTGCTGGCGCGTCAGGTGGTGGACTATCTGCGGGCGCTGCTGCTCGTCCAGATGGGCAATGCCTCGCAGGTGGACCTGGCAATGGATACGCGCGCCCAGGCCGAGAGACATGCCAAGGCTTTTTCTCCATCGGATGTGCTGCGCATGATTAAAGCCTTCAACATCGCTGCTACCGACCTGCGCGGCGGCTGGCAGCCGTCCCTGCCGCTGGAACTGGCGCTGGCCGAAGTGATGGAACTCCCCGCCGCGGCCGCGCCGACCGAGTCCAGGCCTGCGGCGAAAGCCTTGGTGGAAACGAAGGCGGAGAAACAGGTCAGCAAGCTTGGGAAGGAACCCGAAAAGCCCGTCGAAGAAACCGGCAATGTCACTCTTGAACAGTTAACGAAGGCGTGGAAACAAATTCGAGCGCTGATTAAACCGCAGAGTCCATCGCTGGATGGCTTGCTCAATTCTTGCAGACTGCTAGAAGTCAAAAATGGCATATTGGTGATTGGATTTGCAAGCGAATTGCTGCGGTCGAAAGTGGATATGCCGGAGCAGATAGAAATTACTCGTAAGGCGATTGTGGAAGTATGTGGTGGTGAACTTTCGGTAAAATGTGTGGTCACAAATGCCAAACAGGCTACTCCGCCGGATGTCAAAGCGGACGGTATGGTCGCTGCGGCGCTCAAGGCCGGCGGCGAAATTGTAGATATTCAGGAGTAATTATGGCCAAAGGGTTTAATCGTCCTGGCGGTGGTGGGGGGCAAGCCGGAATGATGCAGCAACTTCAGCGCCTGCAACAGCAGATGGCTGAAGCGCAGGAACATCTGGCGCAGGAAACCGTCACGGCGACGGCGGGCGGCGGCGCAGTCAAAGTCACGATGACCGGCGACCAGAAATGCCAGTCGGTCGAGATTGACCCGGCTCTGCTTAAAGACGCGGATGCCGAAATGCTCCAGGACCTGGTGCTGACAGCGGTCAACCTGGCGCTGGAGAAGTCGCGCGAACTCCAGGAGCAGGTCATGGGTCCGCTGTCGGGCGGATTGCCTTTTTAGGATTTTGTAGGGGCGGCCCCAGCCGGTCGCGCCTACGGGATGACAATTATGCTTCCCGAACCCATTCAAAACCTTGTTTTTGCTCTCGAACGTCTCCCCGGCATCGGCCCGAAGACGGCCTCCCGGCTGGCATTCTACCTCCTGCGCGCCCCGGAGGAAGTTTCCGGTCAACTGGCTGAAGCGTTGGCTGACTTCAAGACCAAAATCGCCTTTTGCCAGGAGTGTTTCAATATCACCTCAGCCGGGCGCGAACGCTGTGAGATTTGCGAGAATGACCAACGTGACAGGGCGATTATCTGTGTGGTCGAGGAGCCGCTGGATATGCTGGCGCTGGAACGCATTGGCGCGTACAGAGGGAAGTACCACGTCTTGCAGGGGGTTCTCTCGCCCATTGAGGGCATCGGCCCGGATGACTTGAAGATCAAGCCATTGCTGGAACGCATCCAGCGTGGAGGCGTGCAGGAAGTCATCCTGGCGACCAACCCTTCCATGGAGGGAGAGGCTACGGCGCAATACCTGCACCCGCGCCTTCAGTCCCTGGGTGTGCGTGTGACGAGGCTGGCGCGCGGCCTGCCGGTTGGCGGTGATCTGGAATATGCTGACCAAAATACGCTGCTGCGAGCCCTATCCGGGCGGCAGGAGATGTCGTAACCTTAAAGAATCCAAATTGGGGGTGCAAATTCCTTGACAACTTAGTTCGAATGCGTATAATAAACAAGCACAATGACCCCCACGCAGATCTCGTCCATACGGACAGATCGTTGACAACAGAGCAACGTCTTACGTCAGAGACACAAACCAATAGGTTTCGCAGTCTGACGAGCCGATGTCGAACCAAAAACATCGGCGATTTCGCCTCTCTGGGACTTGACAGTGGAGGGCCTTGCGGGTAAAATGCAGCCCGCTTTGTTTACCGGACCTTAACAGCTGAAAAGTGATAGGAAGTAAGCCTGTCGTTCTATTCCGTAACTTACACCCGCAAGGGTGATTTTTTTGCGGAGAGTTTGATCCTGGCTCAGGATGAACGCTGGCGGCGTGCTTAATACATGCAAGTCGAACGAAGAGCCTTTGTAGCAATACGGAGGTTTCTTAGTGGCGAACGGGTGCGTAACGCGTTGGTGACCTGCCCCGAAGTGTGGGATAACAGTTCGAAAGGACTGCTAATACCGCATGTGGTCATTGGGTTTAGAAGCCGATGACTAAAGCAGTAATGCGCTTCGGGAGGGACCTGCGTCCCATCAGCTAGTTGGTGAGGTAACGGCCCACCAAGGCTACGACGGGTAGGGGACCTGAGAGGGTGGTCCCCCACACTGGCACTGAAACACGGGCCAGACACCTACGGGTGGCAGCAGTAGGGAATATTGGGCAATGGGCGAAAGCCTGACCCAGCAACGCCGCGTGCACGATGAAGGTCTTCGGATCGTAAAGTGCTTTTCTGGGAGATGAGAAAGGACAGTATCCCAGGAAT
>JAPLGV010000044.1 GCA_026389975.1 Chloroflexota bacterium | reverse complement strand
GGATACCGCCCTGGCGCAGATCGTCAAAATGGTGCAGGACGCCCAGAACAGCAAAGCTCCCATTGCCCGCATGGTCGACACGGTGTCTGGTTACTTCGTGCCGGTTGTGATGATCCTAGCCGTGTTGACATTCGTGCTCTGGTTCGATATTGGACCGCAGCCGCAGGTGGTCTATGCCCTGGTGACTGCCGTGACGGTGCTGATCATCGCCTGCCCATGCGCCCTGGGCTTGGCCACCCCGATGAGCCTGATGGTGGGTATCGGCAAGGGCGCTGAGAACGGTATCCTGATCCGCTCCGGCGAAGCCCTGCAATCTGCGCAGGGGATCAAGATAGTGGTATTGGACAAGACCGGGACGATCACCAAAGGCAAGCCCGAGCTAACCGACACGATCTTAGCAGCAACCTGGAAGGAAAATGACCTTCTGCAGCTGGCGGCTTCGGTGGAGAGATCTTCAGAACATCCCCTAGCAGAAGCCATCGTCGAGGGTGCAAAAGCGAAGGGGATCGCCTTGAGCGAACCCACCGCTTTCGAAGCGGTTCCGGGTCATGGTGTGATCGCGACCGTGGATGGCCGGCGGGTGGTGCTCGGCAACTTGAAAATGATGGAACGCGAAAAGATTAGCCTGGGTGACCTCGAACAAAAAGCGATTGGACTGGCCGATGACGGCAAGACGCCCATGTACATGGCTGTGGACGGTCAGGCCGCCGGGATTGTGGCCGTGGCGGACACTGTCAAAGAAGACTCCGCCGAAGCCATTGCCGCCTTGCAAAAAATGGGCATCGAAGTAGTCATGATCACCGGTGACAACCAGCGCACCGCCCAAGCCATCGCCCGCAAGGTGGGCGTAGACCGCGTGCTGGCAGAAGTTCTGCCTGAAGACAAGGCGAAAAATGTCCACTTATTGCAGGCCGAAGGCAAGCAGGTGGCAATGGTTGGCGATGGCATCAATGACGCCCCGGCTTTAGCGCAGGCGGACGTCGGTCTGGCCATCGGGACCGGCACGGATGTTGCCATCGAAGCTTCTGATATCACCCTGATCAAGGGCAGCTTGAAGGGCGTCGTGACCGCTATCGAAGTCAGCCGGGCGACGATGCGCAACATTAAGCAGAACCTGGTCGGCGCATTTTTCTACAACATCCTGGGTCTTCCCATCGCCATGGGTGTCCTGTATCCATTCCTGGGTTTGTTACTCAGCCCGCTCCTGGCTGGGGCTGCCATGGCCTTTTCAAGCGTTACAGTGGTTGGGAACGCCAACCGCCTGCGCGGGTTCAAGCCGAAATTCTCTATAAAGTGAGGTTGCTGGTGAAAATCGAACTTCTATACTTCGACGGCTGCCCATCCTGGCAAACGGGCCTGGAAAAATTGAAAACCGCTCTGCAAATGGAGCAACTTGATGATTCCGTGGAATTGGTTAAGGTCAAAGATGATTCTGATGCTGCCCGGCAGAAATTCCTCGGGTCACCGTCTATTCGGATCAATGGTCAAGATTTATGGCCGGAAAAGCGGGAACCCTATTCTCTCAGTTGCCGGGTTTACATAACACCAGAGGGCTTGAAAGGCTGGCCTTCGATGGAAATGCTGCGGGAAAAAATAAAAGCCGCGACAGGAGATTTACAATGACAACCGCACAAATCATCATCACCCTGGGCGGGATTGCCCTCAGTATCTTCATCGCCTGGTTCTTCTGGTTCGCCCCCAAAGGCAAGACACTCGCCGCCGAAAGCGCGACCGGCCCACAGGAAGTAGCCGTGACCGTCAAGGGCGGTTACACTCCGGATGTGATCGTTGTCAAATCCGGCCGGCTGCTGCGCCTAACCTTCACCCGCCAGGAAAGTTCGGCTTGCTCGGAAAAAGTACTCTTTCCGGACTTCAATCAGAGCGCCCTGCTCCCCGAAGGCCAAGAAGTGACCCTGGAGTTCACCCCCGAAAAGCCGGGCGAATATGGATTTCAATGCCAGATGGGGATGTTGCGCGGCAAGTTGGTGGTCGAATAAGTTTATCAGCTATTGAACCGTATTTCCTGGAGCGGAGTGCACCGGCATACTGCTCCATTTTTTATATACGCCATTATGCCTATATTTATATCCGCAGGATGACGCTCATCTTCAGATACGGATTGGCATAGAATTCAAGCATTCGGACATTGGTTGAAAGGAAACGCGAGCCGTGATGGCTGGAGGTTTGTTCATGCTTGGATTTGGGTTGATTGCGATGTTGTTGGTAATCGGCCTGCCGGTCGCGCTGATCGCGGTTCTGATTTGGGCTTTGACCCGCCGCGGGAATTTCTCAGTACCCGCACCCGTCCCTGTTCATCAAAACGCCGCCTCCGCGCGCACTTGTTCGCACTGCGGAGTGGCTTTGCAGGCTGATTGGTCTCACTGCCCTCAGTGTGGTGCGCCGGTTTGAAAGGAGAGATCAGGGTATGAACACTACTTTTGAATTTCCCCAACCTTACGAGTTCAAACGACACCCCGATTGGCCGGTGGACATCGGGATCTCCGCCGGTTGCATCCTGGGCTATGTTTTCGCCTGGGTTGGCCTGGTCAGTTATTTTCACCCGACCCATTGGGTGGCGGGGGTGATCGGGGCTTTGGCCGGGTGTTTCGTGGGCTGGATCTGGTTCCGATTGGTGATGAAAAGTGGCTGAAAAGCCAATCTCCCAAGCCAACGCGGCTGTCACCGTCTGCGGCGGAAAGATCAAAGACCCGCAGCGTTTCCCCAGCGCCGTTTTCCAGGGAGAGCGGCTCTTTTTTTGCACACAGGCCTGCTTGCGAGCTTTCGAATCTGACCCGGAGCGCTTCATGTCCGGAGGGATCGAACATCCCCTTGATGAAGAATGATGTTAGTTTGAAAGGATAACCGATGGTCTCAAAATCCCATAAATTGATCTTTTTTTCCTTGTTGTCCATCCTGCTCCTGGCCGCCCTGCCCGCCTGTTCCGGCCAGTCGAAAAACCAACAGAGCATGATGCCGCTCAACCAGATGCCGGATGAAGTGCAATCGGCCCCGGTCTCGGTCCAACAGGCATACCAGTTTGCGTCTGCCAACCCGGACATCATGCAGCAGATCCCCTGCTACTGCGGCTGCGGGGCAATGGGGCATACTTCGAATTACTCCTGCTATGTTCAGAGCATGGACACCATTGGGACGATCACCTTCGACAGTCATGCCCTGGGCTGCTCGATCTGCGTGGATATCACCCAGGATGTGATGCGGCTCCAAAGGGAAGGCAAAAGCACCCAGGAAATCAGGGTGTACATCGACAGTACCTACAGCAGGTACGGCCCCTCCAATATGCCATAGGAAGGTTCGTTGTCCAAGAAGCAGTGGTTTTTCGGGTTCCTTGTCGTACTGGCAGGAGCGGTGATCGTCTTTGCGCCCCTGCTGGTCCGCGCGGTTCCGCCCACCCGGCGCACCTTTCGGGTCGAGGCGAGCCAGTTCGCTTATCTCCCGGCGGTGCTCCAGGTGAATCCCGGTGATTTAGTGACGATCGAACTGGTCAGCATGGACGTTGTCCACGGGCTGTACCTGGACGGCTACGGCGTCTCGGTCACCGCCGACCCGGGTCAGACCGCCCACCTGACCTTTACCGCCGACAGGTCCGGGTCCTTTCGTTTTCGCTGCAACGTGACCTGCGGTGCTCTGCACCCGTTCATGATCGGCAAACTCCAGGTGGGACCGAACCTCTGGCTCTGGCGCGCCATTGCTCTGACCGCCCTCGCAATGCTTGCTATTCTGATCCTGCATCCCAGCCTCCCCAAGGCACAGGCTAGCTGATGCGTTTGATGCGTTCCGAACTGACCCGTTTCCCGCTCGTCAAAACCCTGCTCAAGAACCGCTGGCCGCAATTGCTGGTCTGGTTCGTGATGCTGGCCGGATTCCTATTCGCGATCCTGTCTGGTTTTTTTGGCACGCCAGTCGGGAACCGGAACTTCGGTATTGTCTTCGTCTGGATCGCCTGGTGGGCGGTGCTGATCCTGGTCGCCGTGCCGTTCTTTGGCCGCGGTTGGTGCGCCGTTTGCCCGATCCCGCTGCCCGGGGAGTGGCTCCAGCGCGGGGCGATCATGGATCCACCAGGGAAAAAGCCGCGTTGGTTCAATCTGCGCTGGCCGAATAGGCTGCGCAACATCTGGCTGCAAAACCTGACCTTTACGCTGGTGGCGCTCTTCAGCAGCGTCATCCTGACCACTCCAAAGGTAACCGCCATCGTGCTTTCCGCGATGTTGTTCCTGGCCATCGGGATGAGCATCGTCTTTGAACGGCGCACATTTTGCCGATATTTATGTCCGGTGGGCGGATTCATCGGCTTGTATGCTCAGGCCGCGCCTATGGAGCTGCGCGTCAAAGATAAGCAGACCTGCCTGGCCTGCAAGGACAAGCCCTGCTACAACGGCTCTCCGGCCGGCTATGGCTGCCCGTGGGACGTCTTTCCCGGCGGCCTGATGAAGAACACCTACTGCGGTCTGTGCATGGAATGCCTGCGCACCTGCCCCTATGACAATATCGCCATCAACACCCGCCCCTTTTCGGCTGACCTGGCAAAACCGTCCACGCGGATGGACGAGGCCTTCAAGGCCTTCATCATGCTGGGTGCGGCGATGATCTACGCCGGTGTGTTCCTGGGTCCCTGGGGCGGGCTGAAATTGGCGGCGTATTCGGTTGGTTCGTTAGCGTGGTTCGGTTACACTGCGGCATTCCTGGCATTCACCTTCGGCCTGCTGCCGGCATTGTTCCTGGGGGCAGTCTGGATCGGAAAAGCGCTCACGAAGACCACGCTTGCTCTCAAAAAAGCTTTCACCGCCTTCGCCACGGCGCTCGTCCCGCTCGGACTGATGTTTTGGGTGGCCTTCAGCCTGTCCTTCGTCCTGACCAATGCCGCCTACATCCTCTCCTCCCTTTCCGACCCATTTGGCTGGGGTTGGAACCTTTTCGGCACCGCCGCCATCACCTGGCAGCCTTATCTGACCCCACTGCTGCTCCCCCTGCAAACGCTCGTGCTCGTTGGTGGACTGCTCTGGACGGGGCGCACGGCCCAGAAAGCCGGTTTGGAAGTAAAAATCTCTCCTGTCCCGGTGATCGTCTTCTCTACTGTGACTACGATTGCGATGCTAGGATTGCTTTTATGAAACGTTCTGAACTCTTGAGCAGGATTTTGGTGATTACTGGAATATTGTTCGTGCTGGCAGTTCCTTTTGCAGCGCGAGAGATTAGGGGTCCGGCGGCTGGACACCCAGCACCATCCGGGCCCAGTCCGGCGTGCCGCTGCACCTGCGCCTGACCTCGGACGATGTGATGCACAGCTTTGCCATCGGGCAAAGCGCTATCCCGGCCGTGGATGTTCTTCCGGGCCAAATGACCGAGGTTACACTTACATTCGATAAGCCCGGAACTTATACCTATTATTGCACGCGCTGGTGCGGTCCCAACCACTGGCGCATGCGCGGCACGATCGAGGTGACCGGTGACGATTTTGCCTCCCCACAGCCAGGGACGCCGCCTTTATACATGACGCTCAACCTGGATATTGACGCCGCTCATCCGGCATCCGTTACACCGATTGGATTCCCCGATGCCCAACGCGGCGTAACATTCTCCACCCTGCTGCCTGTCAATTACCTGTCCCTTGATTACTACCGCAGCCACTCCCCGGCGCAAGCCGTCCAGGAACTGCGGGCGGAATCGGCCCTGGCTTCTTTGAGCAATTCCGACCTCTGGGACCTGGTCGCATATATCTGGCAATCCAACACCACCCCGGAAGGGTTGGCTGAAGGGCAGCGCCTGTTCGCCCAGAACTGCGCTGCCTGCCACGGCGAGACGGGCCGAGGAAATGGCGTTTTCTCCGCAGATATAAAGGCGCTGGCTGGTAAAACTCCGGCTAACTTTTCCGACCCGGCTACCATGCTGGGCGCTGGTCCTGCCCTCCTGCAGGGGAAGATCCTGCGCGGCGGGATGGGTACCGGCATGCCATCCTGGGGGCCGATCTTCACCGACCAGCAAACCTGGGACCTTGTCAGCTATCTTTACACATTTCAATTCAGGATGAACCCCGCCAGTGCGGGAAAATGAGCGGTATCTTTAATCTGATTGGTATGATGACATGAAGGGCACAATCTTTACCGAAGGTTTGTCTCTCCTTTACACATCCTTCATACAATGATGTTAACCTATACTGCAATCAAGTCAAACTACTTTGTGGAGGAACTAAGATGAAATCGAAAACTGGATG
>JAPLGV010000043.1 GCA_026389975.1 Chloroflexota bacterium | reverse complement strand
ATAAGCTAATTGAGATGTTGTCAAAATCGGTAGTTCAGGTACGTTTTTGGCCAGGGTTCTTGGCAAACAAAAAACTGCCCAACACCGCCTCCCCCCCGAAAGAACCGGGGCAGGCCCCGTAAGAACCGGGGCAGGCAGGCGGAAACATTCGCTCCGCTCACACCGTCCCGATGTCCTGCCGGGAGTGCAGACAGCGGCTCTCCCCTGCGCTTCGCTACGGGGACGCTGCGCAATTTTAGAATTGGCGCGATAATACGAAGGAGTCTCGCCAGTCTCGCTGCTGCCGCTATCCCCTTCACCCTTCCCCCTGCGGGGACCTACGGCGGGTACTGCGCGGGGGTGCTTCGCGAAGCCAAACCGCTGGGCGGCCGTCCGCTGAGCAGCAACATGTACTCTCGCCGCATGACTCCGTCTGCAGGTTGTCCGACCCTGCCACACCCGGGCCGAACGTCGGGCCCCGTTCGAAGAGACGTCTATGTGAAAGGAGATACGAAGATGAAACTCACTCCTCCGAAGGTCATCACTTGGTGGGTCGCTTTAATCCTTGGTGTGCTTGGGCTCCTCGGTTCCACGGGCAATGTGGCCGCTCTGAGCCCGTACGCGTTCTGGCTCGTCATGGCCGGGCTCGTCTTATTGTTGGTGGCGACACTCATTAAGGACCTCTAGCGGTTCGAGTGCGTGGGCCCTGGGGTTGAGAATCGGTCCGGGCCACCCTGGGGTCCACGCCTCCTCCGTGCGGCTCGCTGCTTCCGTGTGGAAGGCCGCCTAACAACTCGCTGAGGCCGACCCGGCGGGCGGGCGAAAAGGTGGAAGCGCATTGCCTGCCATCTGACCAGTGCGAGAATGGAAGCACCCCTGAGCCACCGAGCGGGTGAAGCAGACCATTGGGCGCTTTCCCTTAAATTGCAGGGTGATGTTGATCGCGAGTAAATCACTTTCTATTAAAAAAGCCAGGCTCATTTTGACGTGAAGCTGTAACAAATCCAGCCAGAGTAAAAGGAGATAAATCTTATGTTCCCAATCGGTGATGATGATAGCGCGCGTAGAACTGTGCCGCTGGTCACGTATGCCTTGATCGCTCTGAACGTCCTGTTTTTCTTTGTGGAGCTGAGTGGCGGTGACGCTTTTATTGGTAAGTGGGCTTTCGTTCCTAGCCGTTTCCTTGCCAATCCCTTCGGTGATTTTCTGACGCTCTTCACTTCCATGTTCATGCATGCCGGGTGGGTTCACCTGGGAGGCAACATGCTTTACTTATGGATCTTCGGTGACAATGTGGAAGACCGGTTCGGGCACATCAAGTTCACAATCTTCTACCTACTCTGTGGACTTGCAGCAACTTTTGCACAGTTGGCGTTTAGCATCGGATCAAACGTGCCGAATTTGGGAGCATCGGGGGCGATTGCGGGTGTGCTCGGCGCTTACATTTTGCTGTTCCCCCAGGGAAAGGTCAGAGTATTGCAGGGCCAACAGGTGATTCAAGTGTCCGCGCTGATAGTCATTGGTCTCTGGATCGTTCTGCAGTTTTTTAGCGGCATCGGTTCCATTTCCAATACAGCAGACACGGGCGGCGTGGCTTACATGGCGCACATCGGCGGATTTATCGCAGGGTTTGTGCTGACCTTTTTGTTTAGAGGAAATTCGACGCCTCGACTGACGGCAGGTTAAATCGCTACGATGATAGATCATCATTGACAAATCGAGAATGCTTGTGTTGATTGCGCCGAACCCGTCTGCGTGGCGTATAGTTCTACCGGTATTGCAACTATAGATTTGCTGTATATTTGTAAGTGACGCGCCGAACACCGTCCCCCCCCGAAAGAACCGGGGCAGGCAGGCGGACACATTCGCTCCGCTCAGTGCAGGCAGCGGCTCCACCGCTCGCGAATAGTACGCGTTTTGCAAGAAATGCGCGATAATAGGAAGAAGTCTTGCTGGTCCTGCCGCTACCGCAGCCCCCTTCGAGGGTACCCTTCGAGTATGATATCCCCTACGGGGACGATGTCCCCTTAGGGGATGATATGCTACGCGAAGCCAAACCGTTGACTAGATAAAAAAACAGGACAGCTCATCGCTGTCCTGTAACTATTTTCCAACAAAAGCACGACCCACCTGATGGATGCGCCGTACTTCATCATCTCTTGCGAGGAGATTGCTTCGCCGTCAAAGAACGACGGCTCGCAATAACACTCGCAATGACATACGGATCAAAACAACTTCAACACCACTCCGCTGGAGCGCCATCGGGACGAAACTCAGGGCCACCGTCGCCAGGGCGGCTGGGACCGGGTTTAGCAAGTTCATGAATTTATGCAATACGCAGTATAATGCAAATATCGGTCTGGATTGGTAGAAACAAGGAGTTCGTATGGCCGCACCGTTAGTTTCGGAAATTCTAGAACAAGTCAAAGCACTGCCGGATAACCTGCAACATCAAGTGCTTTCCTTCGCGCGCGCCCTGAGGACCATCACGCAACAAGGGATCCCCGGCAAGTTGTACCTGCAATTTGCAGGAAGCATCCCCACTGAAGACGTAGAGGAAATCCGGCGGGCGATTGAAACAGATTGCGAGCAGGTTGACCCGAATGAATGGTAAATATCTGCTTGATACCAGCATCATCGTCGATCTCTTCGCCAATGATCGGGCTGTCCATAAATGCCTGGAAAAAGCGGAGAGTGTTTTTATTCCGAGTATTGCCGTCGGCGAATTGTATTACGGGGCAATTAAGTCAGCGCGGATGCAGGAAAACATGGAATAAGTCAAACGACTGGTTTCCATAAGCATTATCCTCAACTGTGACACAGACACGGGATACTGGTATGGCACAGTCAAAAACCAACTACGCCAGGATGGAAAGCCTGCGCCGGAAAATGATATTTGGATTGCGGCATTGGCTTTGCAGCATGATTTGACTCTGGCTACCCGCGATAAACACTTCGAAGCTGTCGAGGGGCTAAAAGTCGAGATGTGGTAATGGGACGTGCTAAAACAGTCAGTATCGCCGAAGATACGCTAAAAATTGAACTTTGTGATGGCCGCATCATCAGCGCACCGCTGAACTGGTATCCGCGCCTGCTGCATGGCACACCCGAAGAGCGCGCCAATTGGCGATTAATCGGACAGGGAGAAGGAATCCACTGGCCTGATTTGGATGAAGATATCAGCGCCGAAAACCTGATTTACGGCCAGCCTTCCGGAGAAAGCCAAAAATCGTTTCAAAAGTGGCAGGAAAGCCGGCCCCGTGCCCCGTCTCCCGTCCCCCGTGCCCCGTCCGAGAACCGGGACTACCCCGCTGGAACCCGGAATCCCACGAAAAAATCCAAGTAATAAATCAGCCCCATCCTTTTCGAACCCGGATGGGGCTGAACTTTTCCCTACCAATTAGGAGATTGCTTCGGGCTGGAACCCCCAAAGTACGGGGGCAGGTACGGGGGCAGGCGAGCGCAGCCCTCGCAATGACAACCGGATCAGAATAACTTCAACACCGCTCCGCTGGCCCAGGCGAAGAGCGCCATCGGGACAAAACTCAGGGCCACCGTCGCCAGGGCGGTCAATCCCCAGGTCAGGTCCAGCCAGGGTTCACGCGCCGTCTCAGTATCGCCTTCCCGCATGTACATCGTCGCCACCACCCGCAGGTAGTAGAAAGCCGAGACGAGCGAGGTCAGCACGCCGATGATCGCCAGCCCGATAAAACCGCCCTGGATGGCTGTGCGGAACAGGTAGAACTTGCCCACCAATCCCAGCGTGGGTGGCATGCCGGTCAGCGAGAGCATGAAGACCGTCATCGCCGCCGCCAGCAGCGGGCGCTTGCGCCCCAGACCGGCGAAGTCGCTGATTTCCAAGCCCTTCCCCTCCGGCTTTTCCAGCGCAATGACGACCGCCCAGGCCCCGAAGGAAGTGATGGCGTAGGTCACCAGATAGAACAGCGCCGAGGCCACCGCATCCGGTGCAACTTTCGGATTCCCAAACGTTACGAAGGCCATCAGGATGTATCCGGCGTGGGCAATGCTGGAGTAGGCCAGCATCCGCTTGATGTTGGTCTGCGAGATGGCAACCACGTTCCCCACCACCATCGTCAGCGCAGCCAGGCCCCACAGCACCGGCACGAGGTCAACGTCGAGGGACGGAAGCGCCGTGACGAAAATCCGCAGCAGGGCAGCGAACCCGGCCGCCTTGGCGCCGACCGCCATGAAACTGGTCACCGAGGTGGGCGCACCCTGGTAGACGTCCGGCGTCCACATGTGGAACGGGACGGCCGCGACCTTGAAACTGAATCCCACCAGGATCAACGCCGCGCCGATAAGCAGCAGGTATTCCGTGAAGGTTCCCGCCGCAACAGCCGCCGCAATCCCGCTCAGGGCAGTTGCGCCCGTCGCCCCGAAGACCAGGGTGATGCCGTAGACGACGAAGCCGGTGGCGAAAGCACCCAGCAGGAAGTATTTCAGGCCAGCCTCTTCCGAATCCGCTCGCGGACGGGCAAAAGCTGCCAGCACGTAGAGCGGGATGGAG
>JAPLGV010000274.1 GCA_026389975.1 Chloroflexota bacterium | reverse complement strand
CCCGCTTGCGAACCCCCATACCCCACTTTTTTGAGAAGTTACTTAAAATCGCCAATTTAAGCCTCATGGTATAATAATCGCGCTGGAAATCTCATTAGGAGCACCCCACTTTGGCTTTCAATCCCCTCAACTGGCTTCTGGGTCTTTTTTCTCTGGATATTGGCATAGATCTGGGTACGGCTAACACGCTTGTCCATGTCCGGGGCAAAGGGATTGTTGTTAATGAACCTTCCTGGGTGGCGATTGATAAGCGTACCCGCCAACCGCTGGCTATAGGTTTGCAGGCCAAAGAAATGGTTGGACGCACATCGGGGAATATTGTGGTGGTGCGTCCGCTGCGGGACGGTGTGATTTCTGAATTCGAAATTACCGAGGCTATGCTGGAATATTTCATCGGCAAGGTTCACGAGCAGAGTGTGGTACCGCTGCCGCGCCCGCGCGTGGTCATCGGCATCCCGTCCGGTGTGACCGAGGTCGAGAAGCGCGCAGTTTACGATGCATCCATGTCTGCTGGAGCGCGCGAGACCTATCTGATCGAGGAGCCGACTTCCGCCGCGCTGGGGGCGGGTCTGCCCATCGGCGAGTCGCGCGGCTCGATGATTGTGGATATTGGCGGCGGGACGACCGAGGTGGCGGTTTTGTCCATGGCTGGGGTGGTTATTTCCAGGTCCCTGCGCGTGGCAGGTGATGAATTGGACCAGAGCATTGTCCAGTATGTCCGTAACAAATACAACGTCTTGGTTGGCGAACGGATCGCCGAACAAATCAAATGGAATATTGGCTCGGCCTTTCCCCTGCCGGTCGAGAAGACCGTTGAGATGCGCGGCCGTAACCTGGTGACCGGCCTGCCGGAATCGATTGAAATCTCGTCCGTTGAAGTGCGCGAAGCGCTTTCGCAGTCGGTGCAGGTTATTGTCGAGACCATTAAGGATGCCCTCGACGAGGTCCCGCCCGAAATCGTGGCTGACCTAATGGATACTGGCATTTGCCTGGCTGGCGGCGGAGCCCTCCTGCATGGGCTGGCTGAACGTCTTTCTGATGAACTCAACTTGCGCGTTTGGGTCGCAGAAGACCCCCTAACCTGCGTGGTACGCGGCACTGGCATTGTGTTGGATGATTTCCCTGCCGGTAGTCGTTACCTGGTCGGGTTGGAGCGCGGCAGCACGCATCACTGATAATCGCGTGGCCGCGTCAAAACGGCGCGGTTTTCCCTACATCGTCCCGATGTCCTTCGGGATTGCCTATGAAAACCAGTTTCCCTCGTTCCCTGCAGACGGTGATTATTGCATTGGTGGCGGTTGGCCTGGTGGCACTCGCCCTGGGCGGATATTTCAACCCGGTCACCTCCTGGTTCACGCGTCTCACTATTGACGCGCAAACCTGGATCTCCACCCGCTATCTGGCGGTGGCGGACTTCCTGACCGTGCCGCGTGACGTGGCATCCCTGCGCCAGCGCAATGCCGAATTGGAAGTCGAAGTAGCCCAACTCCAGACTCAAGTAATTGACCTACAGCAAAAGGTGACAGAGACGAACATCCTGTCTGCCCTGGTGGACTTTGCACGCGCCAATCCCGAATACTCGTACAAGGCTGCTGCCATCATTGGCCTGGACCCGAGTCCGTTTCTCCGTTATGTTATCATAAACATCGGCTCGAACCAGGGCATTTTGCCCGGCATGCCGGTGGTCACCGACAAGGGCCTGGTGGGACGGGTGGATGCTGTCATTGCCGAAGCCGCCCGCGTCCAGTTGATGACCGACGCTGCCTCGGCTGTCAATGTGCGGTTGCAGTCCTCGGATACCGAGGCCATGCTGGTCGGTTCTGTGACCGGCGACCTGTCGCTGGATATGATCTCGCAGGATGCCGCCGTGACGGTCGGCGATGTGGTCTTGACCTCCGGGCTGGGCGGCAGTTATCCCCCCAATCTGCTGGTGGGACAGGTGGTCAGCGTCCGCAAACTGGACTACGAATTGTTCCAGCAGGCTGCCATACAACCTAATGTGGATTTCAACCAGCTGGGCTTCTTGCTGGTCATCACCAACTTCGCGCCGGTGGATAGCGCCCCTCTGATCGCAACTCCCGGACCGTAAAATGCGGCGAGGCATCCTGGTTGCAATCCCCGTACTCGGTCTGGCAACCATGCTTCAGACCTCGATTGTCGGACGCATCAATCTTCTCAACGGCGCGGCTGACCTGGTGCTGCTGATCCTGGCAGCCTGGGGCTTGCAGGAACGCGTTCGCAACGCCTGGATCTGGGGCGCAGCGGCCGGGCTTCTGGTCGGGTTTGTTTCGGGCACCCCCTGGTACGTGTATCTGGTCGGTTATCTGGTCGTTGTCGGTATGGCTCGGTTACTGGCGCACCGTGTTTGGCAGGCGCCCCTTCTTGCGATGTTTACTGTTACTTTGATAGGTACACTGGTATTGCTTATGCTCACTTATTTGGAACGCTCTCTCTTTGAAGTGTCACTGGCGTTTAATTTGTCCTTTGTGCAGATCATTTTGCCGAGTATCCTGCTGAACCTGCTTCTGGCAATCCCTGTCCATGCCCTCATTCGGGACCTGGCAAACCGCCTTTTTCCTGCGGAGGTGGTTTCATGACGGTTAAAACGCGTCTGACGGGTTTCCAGAACTGGCGTAATCTGGTCGTTTATAGTCTCCTGGCGAGCGTAGCGGTGATTTTTGTGGCGCGCCTGTTTAACTTGCAGATATTAAACGGAAAGAATTATGCCCTTCAGGCGGAAAGTCTCCGTACTGAGACCATCAGCGTTGCCGCGCCGCGCGGGATTATTTATGACCGCAATGGCATCCTTCTGGCGCGTAATACGGCTTCTTATAGCATTGTAATCACCCCGGCCTCTTTACCAGACGATGATGGGGACATCCAACGAATCTACCGCGACCTTTCTGCACTGACTGGCGTGCCGGTCAACCACGGGACGGTGGATGAGGCGAAACTGCTGCAAGCCTGTACGCCAGGTCCCGGCATTACCCAACTCGTGGATCTGGGCATCTCCAACGCACCCTATGACCCGGTCAAAATCCAGTGTTATGTGGATGAACAGACTGCAATGGTTGTCCGTGAGCATGAGGTGGAATGGTCGGGTGTCAGCGTGGAGATTGAGCCGATGCGCGATTACCCGACCGGCTCATTGACAGCCACCATCGTTGGTTTTTTGGGACCGATCCCGGCTTCGTTGGAACAGGAATACCGCGCCCAGGGCTTTTTGCCCAACCGGGATAAAGTCGGGTACGCTGGTGTGGAATATTCGATGAACGACACCTTGATTGGTACACCCGGAGAGCGAACTGTGGAAGTGGATGTGGCCGGACAGGTGCTGAGCAACCTGGCAGCGCCAGTCGCGCCGGTTCCCGGCAACAATATTGTCCTGACGATTGACACCCGTCTCCAACAGGCCGCTTCAACCATCCTGAAGCGCGACATTGATTACTGGAACAACGATTTTTACAAGAAATATCAGATTTCCAGCGGAGTGGTCATTGCCATGAATCCCAAGACGGGTGAAATCCTGGCGATGGCACAATACCCGACTTACGAGAATAACCGTATGGCGCGGATCATCCCGGCATATTATTACCGTCAATTGGAACAAGATCCCGCTCATCCCCTGCTCAATTTTGCCATTAATACAGAATACTCGCCGGGCTCGACCTTTAAAATCTCCACAGCTACCGGCGCTTTGAACGAAGGTGTTGTCACGCCATCTACAGTCATTGACGCTCCCGCGATGATTGGCTTGCAGAATACATTTTCGCCCACCGATCCTGGCCACATCGAATATTATTATGACTGGACCTACACTTTCTATGGTGAGACGAGCGGACTCGGTAAAATTTCTTTCTTGATGTGCATTGCACGTTCCAGTGATGTTTGCTTTTATAAAGTCGGCGGCGGTTATGCCGGTGAAGTTGACCAGGGTTTGGGCATTTACCGCCTCCAGCAGTATGCCCAGGCCTTGGGCTATAACCAACCGAGCGGTATCGAGCTGCCGGGCGAATTGTCCGGCCTTATCCCCGACCCGGCCTGGAAACGGATTTACCAGGGCGAGAACTGGTCCACGGGCGATACTTACCTCGCCAGCGTGGGACAGGGATATGTGCTGGCGACTCCGCTGCAGGTACTCATGTCTCTTGCGACGATCGCCAACGATGGACGCCTGATGCAGCCGACCATTATCCATGACATTTTGGATGGCGAGGGAAATGTCATCCAGCCCTTTACGCCACGCCTGCGCTGGGACATCACGACCGACCCGGTCATCAAGGATTTCAATTGTGTGAATGGTGAATGCAACCCGACGGGCAAAATGAAGACGGTAAGTCCCGCCGCAGTGCAAGAGGTCCAGGCGGGGATGCGCCTGGCAGCCACCGACCCGGCTGGAACGCTCAACCATGACTTCCAGCCATACACCTCATTCAAGAATTACCCGATTGCCATTGCCGGGAAGACTGGCACTGCTGAATATTGTGACGATGTGGCGAACGCAAAAGGCATGTGTATTCGTGGCGAATGGCCTGCCCATGGCTGGACTGTGGCGTATGCACCGTACGACAACCCGGAAATTGCCATTCTCGTCTTCCTTTACAACGCCGGTGAAGGTGGTCGTGTGGCTGCGCCCACTGTGAAGGCTGTCATGGATGCGTATTTTGAAATAAAGGCGGTTGATACTGCGCAGGGATTGACCGGGAATCCGTAATTCGTTCTGGCTCCTTTAGCAGTGGGGCTGTCCAAACATGGGGGCGAGATACCCCTTCGGAGCACTTTACTATCTCGCCGCTACAATTGGCGCAAAATAAATACGGAGACCACCATAATTGGTGGCCTCCGTAAACATTAAAGATCTTTTTGGACAGCTCTACTTATTATTTTCAATGAGGATTTTCGTCGGGGTAACAACACAAGAGCGTATCCAGATATTCCACCCCGCAAAAATATGGGCAGATGGACACATTCTTTACCGCGCAACGGTGCTGGTCGGTCACTTCTACCTCGTTCCAGGGGCATTTGGCCTGTTGCCACGCAATTTCGCCTGCCGGGGTAGCCAGGTCAATATCCAAGTTCGCGCCGGTCAATTTCTTCATAACAACCATCCTCCACGCGCGGTCACTGCACCCTCAGCAGTACTTTTCCCTCGTCCCACAACTCCTCCAACTTGTAATACCGGCGCATATCGGCATCAAAGAGATGGACGACGATATCCCCGTAATCAACGATCATCCAGCCGGAATCCGGTGTACCTTCGATGCGGCCTTTCTTTTTATGCTCTACGCGTGTTTTTTCGACCACCCCGTCTGCCAGAGCATTCAACATGCGGTTGCTGGTGGCAGTACAGATAATGAAGTAATCTGTAAAGGAAACGATCCCTTTAATATCCAACAGGATAATATCTTCGCCTTTTTTGTCTTCCAGGGCATTGACAATCGTGTGTGCAAGTTCCATTGTATCCAGAAGTCACCTCGTTTCGGGTTAATGACGACTTACGTCGTACCTACGTTGATTTCATTGGCAGGGTGTACAAGTGCGTATACACCGACCCGCCCGGCTGTAGATCAGATTTGAAAATATGCACCGCGTCCACACGGAGCGTGCCAAGTGCGCCGACAGTCGCCCCTTCAAGGGCAGTGCGGATGCGCTGAAAATCTGTCCCGGAGACATTCTGTCCGACCCGTCCAATCGTCAGGTGCGGGGAAAAGGGACGATCCTCCGAGGCATAGCCCAGCCTCGACGTAACCGCTTCAACGCCGCGCAGGAGCGCCATTAGCGAAGCCGGGGCTTCGAGTCCGATCCAGATAATGCGCGCCCGGCGCGGGGTCGGGAAGGCTCCGAGCCCGCCTACGGACATGCTGAATGTCTCGTGCGCAACGGCTTCCGCTTTCAGTGCCTCGGCCAGCCGTTCGAGGTTGGCGGGCGAGACGTCCCCCAGAAATTTGAGAGTCAGATGGACATTTTGCGGAGCCACCCAGCGGATGAGCGGTTTGGGCAGGGCCTTTTGCAGAGGGGCTGTGCTGCGTGCAAGAGCGCTCTGGATCTCGGCGGGAATTTCCACCGCGACGAATGACCGAAGCATCATGCGCCGAGCACCTTCTCCACGGCGTCCTGTTCGTCTTCGACAACATTAATGGTTTTTTGCTTAGCGGGCATTCGGTCGTTTCCTCGTTGAATAAAAATAGCACAAGATGGTGGAAATGACAAGGGGATTACTGCTTCTTGCATAAAAAGATGGACTTTTCCGTAAAGAAAAGCTTGGAAATGACGGGATTTAGGTTCAGTTATTTACGCAGTACCCTGTAAGGTCGTTGGCGGGCATAATCTTCCGGCGTATCCAGGTCTTGCAGGATGCTTTCATCTGCGGCGACATATTCCACCTGACCGGCATAGGTGTTGAGGAACTGGCGCGAGGTTGTGGAGGTGGGGAGCGCCAGGATTTTCGGCCAGAGCAAGCGCGCGACCAGCCAGGGATGACCGCGCCGGTTCTGGAAACTGGGGATAACCAGCAGGGATTTGGCCTGGACAAAGGCGGCACAGATGCGCCGCACCGTCTCTTCCCGGACCTGGGGCTGGTCGCCGAGACCGATCAGCGCGGCGCGGGGCTGGGAGTCCAAGGCTGCCATGTACACTGTCCGGACAGGATAATCTTTTGCCAGCTCTGCCACCAGCCTCTCGATCTGTTCGCGCACCCCGCCTGTTACAACGATAATCTCTTCCATCCCTGCCGCGGCAAACGTGGACACAACCTGCCCGAGGACTGTCCTCCCGGCCCAGGGTAGGAGCAGTTTGGGCTGGCCCATGCGGCTAGAAAGCCCCGCGGCGAGCAGGATGGCGGAGATGTTATTCCCCATTGACCAGCTTCTTATACTCTTCTGGCGTATCCACGTCGGATAATAGACTCTCATCGTGCCAGGTTAGATAATTAACCGGATACTGGCTGAAGATTGCCCGTCCGCCACCATCGCCGCTGAGCGCCATCAAATCCGGGAACGTGACCCGGTCAAACAGCACCGGGTTGGCGCGCTGACCACCAACCAATGGCGCAACGATGGGCGCCAGCGTACGGGCGTGTTCCTCGCTCAAGGCGCGGATGACTGTTGGCGTGATCTGCGGCTGGTCGGCGAGAAGGAAAATAGCGGCGCCGACCTCACCCATC
>JAPLGV010000483.1 GCA_026389975.1 Chloroflexota bacterium | reverse complement strand
GTCTTTGATCGTGAATGCTTCCATCGGTGATTTGGTTTTCGTGGTCATGGTGAAAGTCCTTGCTTATTTATACGTCGCTGGTTGGGGAAGGTTTTACCGATGGGAAAAGTATACCCTAATCATTACGTGAAGTCAAGGGATAGTCACCTTATTTTATTCTATTTTATCCTTCTGTAGGATGCGGGTCATAGACAATTTGCTATCAGAAATCTCCCCGGCTTCAGCGGGGGTTTCTAATTCTCCACCTCCTCTCTGCCCAACCCTCAATCGCCAGCCTGATATCCCAGGGCTCCCTCAACTCCCGCCACACCGCCGCCCACACCACACCCGGCAGCGGCACCACGTGATACGCGGCGCTCCAGACCACGGGAGGCACCTCGCCCAGCGACTGCCGGTACACCTGCAGCCTGTTTTGGTGGGAATTCGCTTATAATAAGCGCAGGAGAGAAACGATGTCGCCCACCATTCACAGGCAAGGCGCTTACCGGTTCTACTTCAACAGCCGCGAAGAGACCCGCATGCATGTCCACGTCGAATCACCGGATGGGAAAGCCAAGTTCTGGCTGGAACCGTTTGTTGCATTGGCCGATTTCCGCGATCTCAAACAACACGATTTGAAAGAAATCCAGCGGCTGGTGGAGACTCTCGAGGAGAAATTTCGCGATGCTTGGAACAAACATTTCCCAGACTAGCGTCCAGGTCACCAATATCGAACAGGATGGCTTCTGGCTGCTTACACCGGAGGGGGAATACTTTGTGGCTTTCGAAGACTATCCTGATTTTTATCATGCGACCGTTGTCCAAATCCACAATTTCCAGAGCGCATTGGAAGGATGTCACTGGCCGGAACTGGATATTGACATCGAACTGGACGCCTTGAAACACCCCGAACGCTTCCCGCGCAAGTTCAAGCGCTAATCCTTTGGCGAAGAGATAAGCGCATCCCTCGGAAAACCGATCACTCTCCGCGCCGTCTGAAAGACAATTGCCGACCGCGGAGTAGACATCGTCCCCGTTATTGGGGGATACCATCATCATCGGACTGCCGGCTCAGGCAGAATGACCGGTCAGATCCAAACCAGCATCTCCTCGCGAAGCATCCCGCGGGACAAGCCGCCATTGCATCAACTGATAAAAGATGCCCTCACAAGGAGGGCATCTGAGAGGTGCCTGATCCCCTAGCAGGGACGATGTCCCCTTCGGGGATGATATGGGGGTCGAACACATGCAATCCCCTTATGGGGGCAACAACTGATGAAAAAAATGCCCTCAGAAAGAAGGCATCGGAGGGGTGCCTGACGGGGGTCGAACCCGCAACAGCCTGATCCACAGTCAGGTACTCTGCCATTGAGCTACAGGCACCACGAGCGGGGGCGATTATACCACCGGCGCTAATGCCTTTCAAGGACGCGTTTTACGGATTCAAGCACCTCGCCGCGGGCGATTGTTTCCTGCGTGCCATTGGTCAGATTTTTCAGCGTGACTTTTCCGGCTGCAGCCTCGTCCGGGCCGACGACCAGGACCGCACGCATTTTCATCCGGTCGGCAAACTTGAATTGCTTCGGCAGTTTGACCGGCTCCGGGTAGCAGGTCACGTTGAGACCGGCGCGGCGCAGGTCAGCGGCCAGGGAGTAGGAAGCCGATAACAGGTCCGGGGAGAAGACGGTCACCAGCACCGCGGCGGGCGTGACTGGTAGCTGTGGGAGCAGTCCCAGTTCCTGCAAAATGAGGCCGATGACCACGTCTCCCATCGCAAAACCGACGCCGGAGAGCGGTTCGCCGCCCACGTCGCGCAGCAGGTTGTCGTACCGTCCGCCGCCCAAAATTGCGCGCCGGACACCCCCGCTAATGTCAAAAGCCTCGAAAACGGTACCGGTGTAATAGAGCAGGCCGCGGACAATGTTGGGGTCGAACTGGACGTACTCTTTCAAACCCAGCGATTCGAGCGCCGCGAACAACCTGACCAGTTCCTGAGACTTGCGCCAGCGCTCCCCATCCGCGAGAAGGGATTTCAGCCCGTCCAGTTGCTGCGGGGTCAGGCCGATCCCCAGGGCGTTGGTTTCCCATGGCTCCGCCTCCATTTTTTCGCGACGGTCCACCAGCCCGGAGACATCCGCTTTCTTTTCCGGCGGAATTCCCAGGGCATCGAACTCGGCGTCCATGAAGCGGCGGTTGTTAACGCAGATGCGGGCTTGTGCCGGAGTAAGACCAGCCGCCTTTAGGAACGCGGCGGCAATCGCAACCAGTTCGGCATCCGCTTCGGGGGAGTTGACACCCAGCATGTCAATATTCCACTGGAAAAACTCGCGCGAGCGGCCGCGCCCAGGCCTTTCGTAACGCCAGAACGGTCCGAGCGACCACCGGCGGGCCGGATAGGCCAATTCGTTCTGGCGGGCAG
>JAPLGV010000273.1 GCA_026389975.1 Chloroflexota bacterium | reverse complement strand
GGTCAATGGGCGTAGACAGATCAATTACCAGTCGCGTGCTTGCGTCCATCGCGTCCATCATCAGTGTCGTTGCGGGCTGCCATGAGGCGATGGCACGTGGGTAGAGCCCATCGCACACACTGCAACCCGCGAAATCAACAAACTACATTTTCATCTTCGCCATCTCACGGCAAGACTCTGCACAGCGGCGGCACTCCTCCGCGCAGGCCTTCATTTGGGCATCGTCCCCGAATTGCGCGCAACTCTCCGCGCAGCGCGCGCATGCCTCGGCGCACACTCCGCAGACCTGCGGGTGCAAGGCGGAACCGCGCAACATAGAGTCTGCGCTGATGCGGCAGGTATCCGCGCAGTCTAACAGGCTTTTTAAGTGAGCAGTCTCGATGTGCTTGCCACCCATCTGCAGACAGTGTGCAACCGTCTGCACGCAGATGTTGTGGCAGTTTGTGCAGTTCTGAATGCACTGCTTCATCTCTGCACTCATTTCATATTCCATAGTGTGTGTCATTTGTGTCTCCTATTCAATAGTTGCATGTTGATTCTGTGTTATTTGCTCGGAAGCGCCGCCCACGTTCAACGCCTTTTCAACCTAACTCTGAAATTGTAATAGAGTGGTTTCCTTTCTTGACCGATCAAGATAGCCCAACTATACGCTTTTTTCTGTGAACAACTCAGCGCCAATTAGCGCAATGGGAAATAGGCATTTTGGCGCATTTATGCCTCCTGCCGGAGGGCATGGCCGCTCAAATATCCCAGGTATGCCGGCACGAGCGGTACGACGCACGGCGAGAAAAAAGAGAGTGCCCCGGCCAGGATGGCAGTCAGGTAGGAGGGAACCCCACTTCCGATGGAGAAGACATCGATGAAAAGCTTGTTCTTAAAGGCCCAGATGGCGATCAGCGACATCCAGTTCGTCACCAGGAGCACGCCGATGGAAATGATCAGGACTCCGCTTGCGATCTGAAAGGCACGCCGGAAACGGGACAGCTTGCGCATCCAACCGGTAGCCCGTTCCAGGCCGAGGGCCAACAGTAGGAACGGAATGCCAAGACCCAGGGAATAACCGGAGGCTAGCCACATGGCCTGCCCGGCAGCATTCTGGCTGACGCCCAGGGTCAGGATCGCCCCCAGCGTCGCACCGATACAGGGGGTCCAGCCGGCGGCGAAGAAGATGCCCAGCAGAGCCGAATTGGCATACGTGCCTGTCCGGCCGCTGAACTGCGGCCGGGTGTCGTAGTAGAACCAGGGGATGCGGATGATGTCCAGGGTTGCCAGCCCGAACAGGATGACCAGCACGCCGCCGATGCGGGCGATGACGGATTTGTAGGAGCCGAATAATTGCCCCAGGACGGTCGTCGCCCCGCCCCAGCCAACGATAAAAACCAGTGAGAAGCTGGCGACGAAGATCAAGGCGTGGGAGAAAACCCGGATACGGGTCAAGGTTTTTCCGTTTGTATTGTTACCGGTAAATTCCATCAATTTTTACTCCATATTATTCTCGGGGAGGAAACGGCAGATCGATAGAGAGGTGAGTTCCTTTTCCGGGTGAAGATCTTATCTCCAAGTGTGCTCCGATCAGTTCGGCCCGCTCGTAAAGGCCCAGCAGTCCGAAATGGCCTTGCGGCGTGAACTCGGCGGGGGTTTTAGGGACTTCAAAGCCTTTCCCGTTATCGGTGATTTCAAGCCTCGCCGCTTGAGAATTGAACTCCATACGTACTGTGAGGTGCCTGGCCTGTGCATGATGCACTGCGTTGTTGAGCGCCTCCTGGACCATGCGATAGAGCGCCAGTTCGACCTCGGCTGGCAGGCGGCGTTCTGTACCGGATGAATTGAAGTCAACCGGCAGCCCGCTGCTCTGGCCGGTTTCGCGCACCAACATCTCCAGCGCCGCAATCAGCCCCAGGTCTTCCAGGTAAATGGGACGCAAGGCGCGCGTCGTCCGGCGCAAGTCATCAATGGTCTGTTCGATCAGGCTCTCCAGTTCCTCCAACTCAGGAGCAGGGGAACCTTTCTTGCGGGGCATGCGGGCCAACTGCACACGCTGCTTGAGGGCGATCAAGGATTGGATGGTGTCATCGTGCAGCTCGCGTGCCAGGCGCAGCCGCTCGGCTTCCTGGCCTTGCGTGATCGCGCCGATATAACTATGCAGGCTTTTCTGGGCAGCCTGGAGCTGGCGCGCCATGTGGGCCAGTTCGTTCTGCAAGTCGCGGATTTCGGCGATGCCCCCCACCGATATTTCGATCTCCTGGAAATTCCCCCAGGCCAGTTTGGCTGCTTTCGATTCCAGCTTCTGGAGAGGACGGACGATCTGCTTTGCTCCAAACCACAGCGCCAGCATGGCCAGCAGGAGCGCAGGCACCAGTATGAGCGGAATCATCTGCGATGTACGCAGGGTCGGGCTGGATACCATTTCCCAAGACTCTTCTGTGACGATGACCCAGCCAACGGTCCGGATCGGGCTGTAGGCGACCACATGCTCGTCGCGGTCCACTCTCATGTAAGTGGTACCGCTTTGCCCGTTGAACGCTTCGGCAACACCCGGATGGCTCTCCGGCGCTCCTTCGAGGGTGGCCGGTCCACTGTGATACAGGACTTGGAAGTTCGGATCGATGACGTAGATTGCCGTATCCCCACCCGGGGGATAGATATCCTGGAGCGTGCGCAGGATAAGCGCTTGGGGCGAGAAAGCTCCCACGGCAATCCGGTTGCCATGGTCCGCAGGTGAGGAAACCAGGATGACCTGCTTTCCATCCACAGGGGAAATAAAGACCGCGGAGATAGCGGTGACAGTTACCGGATCCAGCACACTGGCGAGCTCCGGGGTTCCTGATAGCGTCTGCCAGAATGCCTGGTCTCCAGTTGCGGCCAGGAGCGTGCCGTCTTGCTGGAAGAAGGCTGTCCCGTAGTCGAAAACCCCCATCACGTTTTCAGAGGAGGCCAGGATCGCATCCGGGTTCTCCTGCGGAT
>JAPLGV010000421.1 GCA_026389975.1 Chloroflexota bacterium | reverse complement strand
GCTCAATCAAATTCAAGATTGGTGAGTAGGGTGGCAGGAAGATGATCTGGATGTTCAGGCTCTTAGCCTTCTCTGAAACCAGTTGACAGCGTTGGTAACGGGCATTGTCCATAATCAAGACAATCGGCAGATCACGGAATTACTCATGCAATTTCTCTAATAGCGCACACACCGATGTAGCATTGATGTAGGTGTGCTCAGTAATCATGACCAGTTCTTTCGTGATGGCATTCAAAGCGCCCAAGACACTGAAGCGCTGACGTCCACTTGCCGCTTTGATATAGCGAACGCTCAACGAGTACAGGTAACCCAAGAAAGGCAATAGCACAAAATGGGACGCATCAACACAGAAAAGATGGATCTTGTTTTGTTGAGCCTGCTCAATGAAGGGTTCAAGGGTCTCTGTTTTGAAGATTTCCTGCGCTTCAAGATCGGCCCGGGCTGGAATTTGCTTCACCTTACGGCGCGTAATCCGGTTTTTTTTAGGAATTCACGCACTTGAGGCAGAGAGCGCAGCAATCCAGTGGCTTCTTTTATCCTGGCTTGGGCTTCCTTGTAGGTTGTCGGTGGGTTAGCTTCTAGCATGCCGATAATCTCGTCTTTCCTCTCCATCAACAGGTTGCGCTTTCCTTTGTAGCCTAACCGTTTGAGAGCTTCAACCCGACCTTCCAAAAAAAGATCGAAGTAGTTGCGCATCGTTGTCGGACTAATGCCCAATGCCTTGGCAATTTTCTGGTGGGGTAGTCGCTCTGACTTCAACAACATGGCTTGCATGCGTCGTCGGACAATCGCATGCTCATGATGGACACTTCCGTATGCTAATTGCTTGAGTTCTTCTGCGCTAAATTCGATCTGTCTCATCTGGTGGTGGTCACCTCCGACCTAATTTCCAAGGCTCTCCGCAATCGAATCGATTATGCCAGATAATCAGATTTGGTGTCACACCAAATACCAGATTCTTTCCTTAATGAGTATAGCATGTAGGTCACGTTTGTAACGTGACTATTTGAATCGACTTCGCGATGTTGGAAGGAGTGTATTATGATCAATACTGGCTTGAAAGGAAAAGTTGTTTTGATTACCGGTGCCAACAATCCACTTGGGATCGGTGCTGCTACCGCGCGTGCTTTTGGGCTTGAAGGTGCCCTTGTCTTTATCACTTATCTACGCCTTTCGCCAAAGGTGTTTGGCATCAGCACAACCGAGGCACAACAGGCGACTGCGCCGGGCCTACCTTTTTATCACGCCATGCGCACAAAGACGGCAGATGAAGTCATTCAGTCCATCTGCACAGCGGGCAGTCGCGCCGAATCCCGTGAAGCTGACCTGACCGATCCAGAAATTGTGCCCCAACTCTTTGATTGGGTTGAAGCCAGCCTTGGTCCGGTTGATATCTTAGTCAACAATGCGGCCCATTATGAAGACCCCGACACCATTTTCACCATCTCTTCTCAGAGTCTGGAGCGCGCTTTTGCAGTCAATACACGCGCGTCTGTGCTGCTGATCGCTGAATTTGTGCGTCGCCAGCAACAACGGAATTGTCGTTGGGGACGCATTATCAACCTCAGCACGGATGCTGCGCAAGTATTTGCCGGTCAAATCGCCTATGGCGCAAGTAAGGCAGCGCTGGAGGCCTTTACACGCAGCATTGCGATTGAAATCGGCCACTTGGGAATCACCATAAATACTGTTGCGCCAGGGCCTGTGCAAACCGGCTATATCAGTAGCGAGTTCGAAGAGAAAGAGTTGACGGCCATTCCGCTCCAGCGCATTGGACAACCAGCAGAGATAGCGGATGTGATCGTCTTCCTGGCATCTGAACAAGCACGCTGGCTCACAGGACAGGTGATTAAGGTGTCCGGGGGTCATGCACTCTAACGGGATATATAGCAGTGGGAATAGAAAGATGGTGCTCAATGTCAAATCAGATTTCTTATCCTACCCCCCCTACCCCGAAGTCAACGCGGTCCTGAAGGAACTGTTACCGGACGCGCAGGAAATATTAGGCAACCAATTCATCGGCCTCTATCTGCACGGCTCGCTTGCCTATGGCGACTTCAACCCGCAGACCAGCGACATCGATTTTCTGGTCATCACGGATGGTAGACTTTCCGTTGATACTACCTCAGCTTTGAAGGACGTGCACGCCCGTCTCTTCGCCAGCGGACTGGCCTGGTCGCAAAAACTCGAAGGCGCCTACATTCCCAAAAACGATCTCCGCCGCCACGACCCGGCTCATGCTCCGGTCGCCTGGCTGGGTGTGGACGGGCACTTCGCCCTCGAGCTGCTCGGCAGCGACTGGATCATCCAGCGCTGGATCCTGCGGGAGAAAGGGATCGTCGTAGCTGGGCCGCCGCTGAGGTCCATGATCGACCTGGTCAGCGCGGACGATTTGCGGGAGGCTGTGCGCGGCAGTTTGCGCGAACGGTGGTCGCCGCCGTTCCCATCGCCGGAACGCTTCCGGAGCGGCGAATACCAACCCTATGCCATTCTGACTATGTGCCGGTCACTGTATGTGTTGGAGCATGGGATGGTTGCATCGAAACCAGCCGCGGCGCGCTGGGCAATGGAAACGCTCGGGGAGCCGTGGGCCGGGTTGATAGAAGAAGCGGCGGAGTGGCGGGAGGGAATGGGATTTGACAGGTTGGAGAAAACGCTGGAGTTTATCTGCTACACGCTGGAACGCTGTCGGGCAATTGGCAATGGATGAAATATATGAGGAATTGAAGTGAACGAAAACTAATTACTTCTCTCACTACCCATTTCGGCTTAACTCCTCTAGACTAAAGATATGAGCCTTTGTTCTCTCCAGAAATCCCCCCTCCCAGCCTCCCCTGAAAAACTGATTCGCGTCGGCTGCCCCGCCCACAACTGCGGCGGACGCTGCCTGCTCATCGCCCACGTTCAGGACGGCAAGATCACCCGTCTCGACACAGACGACCGCCCGGATACGCTGGCCGCACCGCAACTGCGCGCCTGTGTGCGCGGACGTTCCTATTTACGGCGGCAGGTTCATCCTGACCGGTTGCTGACGCCGCTTAAACGGGTTGGCAGGCGCGGGGGCGGAGAGTTCCGTCCAATTTCGTGGGATGAGGCGCTCGATACCATCGCGGACCAGTTCGAACGGGTCAAGCATCAGTACGGTTCATCCGCATTATTCGTACCCTACGGCACGGGCAGTTACAACCAGCTTAACGGCTCGCATGTGGCCCGCCGCCTGATGAACCTGTACGGCGGCTGCCTGGGCATCTACAATTCCTACTCGTGGGCGGCCACCAACCTGGCCA
Organism: Chloroflexota bacterium; assembly: GCA_026389975.1. GTDB lineage: Bacteria > Chloroflexota > Anaerolineae > Anaerolineales > Villigracilaceae > UBA877. The sequence goes on along the minus strand of JAPLGV010000421.1, from coordinate 16,301 downwards.
CGCCCACCGTCTACGGTACGCTCGTCACCGGCAACCAGCGCCAGGACTGGCTTAACGCCAAATACATCCTCATGTGGGGCTGGAACCCGGCCGAGATGCGCGACGGTACCAACAGCGATTATTTTGTCAAACTGGCGCGTGAGGCCGGGGCACGCGTGGTGTGCATTGACCCGCGTCACTCCCTGAGCGCGGCAGCGCTGGCTGACGAGTGGATCCCCATCCGCCCGGGTACCGATGCGGCCATGATGAGCGCCATGGCCTATGTGATGCTCACCGAGGGACTGTACGACGCTGACTTCGTGCGCACGTACTGCGTGGGTTTCGACGCGGGGCAGATGCCGGTGGAGGGCGCGGAGAGTTACAGCGACTACATTCTGGGTGTGCGCGACGGCCTGCCCAAGACCCCGCAGTGGGCCGAGTCCATCACCGCCATCCCCGCCGGGACCATCGCCAGGATTGCAAGGGAGTACGCCACCAGCAAGCCAGCGGTGCTCTACCAGGGCTACGGGATGCAGCGGCGTGCTTACGGCGAGCAGGTGGTGCGGGCAGGCTGTGTGCTGGCGGCAATCACCGGCAACGTGGGCGTGCCGGGCGGCTGGGCCAGCGGTTTGGGATTACAGGCTCCGGATGGCGGTGCGCTGGGGACAGTTTTCCCCACCGGCGAGAATCCCGTTAAAGCGGAAATCCCGGTCTTTCTCTGGACCGAAGCCTGTTTCCGTGGAAAAGACATGACTGCCGCTGACGGTGTGCGCGGCGCCGAGCGGCTCGACAATGACATCAAGTTGATTTACGCTGTAGCGACCAACTGCCTGATCAACCAGCATGCCGACATCAACCGCACTACCGGGATCTTGCGCGACGAGACCAAGGTGGAGTTCATCGTCGTGCAGGACAACTTCCTGACCTCCAGCGCCCGCTTTGCGGATATCGTCCTGCCCGCCTGCACGCAGTTCGAGACCTGGGGCGTGGAGGACGGCTGGAAGTACGGCGACGAGGTTATTCTCCAGCCCAAACTGGTTGAGCCGCCCGGCGAATGTAAGTCCGATTACCGCATTTGCGCCGAACTGGCTGAACGTTTGGGCATTGGCATTGCTTTCACCGAGGGACGCGACGAACGGGCGTGGGTCAAATATTGTCTGGATGAATTCCGGCGGATTCGTTTCCCCGAACTGCCCACCCTGGAAGAGTTTATCGAGCAGAATCTCGGCGCGTGGACTCGTCCCGCCACCCGGCCCGCCATCGCGTTCGCGGACTTCCGCCGTGACCCGGAAAAGTTCCCGTTAAAGACCCCCAGCGGAAAGATTGAGATTTTCTCGAAGCAGTTGTTTGATCTGGGCAACCCGGAGGAAATTCCGGCAGTGCCGAAATATATTCAAGAGTGGGAGAGTCCGTTCGCTCCATGTCATTGCGAGGAGGGTCGAGTAGGCGATGCTCTTTCGCCGTATCGAGACCCGACGACCCTTGCACCGCCCGCAAGGGCAGGTGAGCAATCCCCCGTTATACAGGAATCACTGGCACCCGAGGAGATTGCCACGCTCGCCAAAGAGCGGCTCGCTCGCAATGACACCGTTAAATATCCCCTTCAAGCCATCGGACACCATACCCTGCACCGCGTCCACTCCACCCACGACAACAACGACTGGCTGGAGGAGGCCTTCCCACAGCGAGTCTTTATCAATCCCATAGACGCATCTGCGCGTGGCATCCACGATGGCGACGAAGTCAAAGTGTTCAACGAACGCGGCGCGCTGGTGCTGCCCTGCCGCGTCACCCCGCGCATCATGCCCGGTGTGGTGGATATCCCGCAGGGGGCGTGGTACGAGCCGGATAAGGATGGCGTGGACTACGGCGGCAATGTCAATGTGCTGACATCCCACAGGTGGACACCATTTGCATTTGGGACAGCGCAGCACACTATCATGGTTGAAGTTGAAAAGACCATAGACAATGGACAACAGACCATTTTTGACGGTCTACGGTCGATGGTCAATGGTCGGGGTGCAAAGTGACCTACGCCTTCACCTTCGATGAAAGTTCGTGCTCTGGCTGCAAAGCCTGCCAGGCAGCCTGTAAAGATAAGAATAACCTGCCGCTTGGCGTGCTCTGGCGGCGCGTCTACGAGGTCAGCGGCGGTGAGTGGACGCAAACCGGCGAGGCCTGGACAAGCACTGTCTTTGCTTACAATCTATCCATTGCCTGCAACCATTGCGTCCATCCCAAGTGCGCAGGCGTCTGTCCCGTGGATGCCTATGAAGTGAGGCCAGACGGTATTGTGCTTATCAACACACAGAAATGCATCGGCTGTGGATACTGCGCCTGGGCCTGTCCCTACGACGCGCCGCAGGTAGATAAATCCGCCGGGTACATGACCAAGTGCAACCTGTGCTATGACAACCTCGACGCGGGCCTGCCGCCAGCCTGCGTGGCCGCCTGTCCGCTGCGGTGTTTGGAACTGGTGGAGATTAGTGACCAGGGAATAGAGGAAAAAGGACTCGTGTTATGGAAAGTCCCGGGAGCGGAGCACCCGTTCCCACTGCCCAAGCTTTCGCGGACAGAACCATATCTTGTCATCAAGCCGCACCTCGGGGTAAAACAGGTTGGAGAGGGTACACACGTAAGCAATCGAGAAGAAACTTCTCCAGCACGGCACCGTGCTACTGCCAGAGGCGAAATTCCTCTCATTATTTTCACCCTGCTCGCACAAATGGCGATTGGTGCATTCGGGACAATCTTCATAATTTATTGGGTGCTCAGCGATAAACTGGATGCCGGGCAGATCACGTTTATTCCGTTGCTGGCCGTCGGTGTGGCAGTCACGGTTGCCTTGCTCGTATCCTTATTCCATCTTAAAAGGCCTAATATTGCCTGGCGGGCGCTGACCCACTTGCGCAAGTCGTGGTTGAGCCGTGAGATCCTTTTCACATCCGGATTCGCGGGATTATGGGCAATCCACACGGGGTTGAGGCTGTTCCAAATCGACACCTTCTCCGTATGGACAAGCCTCGCCGCACTCACTGCGTTCTGCGGACTGGCTGCAGTATATAGCATGCAGCGCGTCTACCAACTCCGCAGTGTGCCCGCATGGAATACAGGTCGCACACTGCTCGAGTTCACTATCTCAACAGTGGGATTGGGATGTTTGCTGACCGGCACACTCCTCCCCCGGGACGCCCCGGCTGGCGTCATGGTCTCGATTGCTCTGGCTGGCATCATCGCTTTTTCAGCAGCCATTCGAGTCACCATATCTACCTCGAATACAACTAATATTATGCTAAGTAAATGGAGAGTTGGTCTGCTCCTGGCCGGCTTGCTTGGCGCGCTGGCCCTGTCCATCTGGCCATCCAACGCCGGGATGGGAAACATGTTCCTGGTTTTTATAATCGCTCTGGCCGAAGAGGCCATCGGACGTTGGCTTTTCTACTCCCGCCGTAATCCCGGAATATAAAGCAGTCATCGCCATCGAAAATGCCCGTCTGTACGCCGAAGTCCAGCGCCTCGCCATCATTGACGAACTGACCGGTATCTATAACTACCGCGGCCTGCAGGAGCTTGGCGCCCGCGAAGTGGAACGCGCCTTTCGCTTTAACCGCCCGCTTTCCGTACTATTCTTCGATATTGACGACTTTCGCAACTTCAACAACACCTACAATCACTCTACCGGCAACATCATTCTCCGAGCCATCTCTGAACGCTGTCGTTCCATCTTGCGTACGATGGATGTCCTTGCCCGTTATGCTGGGGATGAATTCGTCGCCCTCCTGCCCGAAACGGACATCGCCAGTGCCGAGGCCGTCGCCCGGCGAATGGTCAAAAAAATTTCCGCCGACAAAATTGCCACTACATTTGGAGAACTGGGCGTCATAATCTCGATTGGCGTAACGGCACTTTCAGAGAAAAGGACTCATGATTCGGCATTGATTGACCGCGCCAACAATGCCGAACACCAGGATAAACAGGGACAAAAAGGTATCGTAGTCGTCGCACTATAAAGTACCGCGCACGAGAGATAAAAAAGCCCGGGCTTGTGTCCGGGCTAATAATTTAAGGGCGGCCTCCGAAAAACAATTCCCACCAGATACGCCAATTGGGCTGCTCCGCTACTTGCGGCACAAGCGTTGGTTCAGGCGTGGGAGTGACATTTGCGCCTGGCACCACCCCCACCGGATGTTCGCCTGGTCGCACCATTTTGTTCTCATAGGCCCACTCTTCCACAGCCAAATCCGAAGTGGCGAAAGCCACTTGACCAGCCAGTGCAATCTGAGTCTGGATTACCGCAGTCGCCTCGGCGTGCACCGCATTCAACTGTGCAGTCAGGCGATCCAGTTCCTCCATGCGGCGGTTGAAATCCACCAGTAAAACCACTGCCAGGAAGAGACCGATGACAATTAAAATATTACGCCACTTGACCATCATAATAATATCTTACCCCGTCCCGGCCAGTTTGACAAGCCGGTAATCGCGCCGGAAAAGGCGATCCATACAGTCTTTTTACCACAGAATCCGCCCACCTGCCCAGGAAGCAGAGGTGCCGGGGGAGAGCAAAGAGTATTTTCCTCGCAATGGTGATTAAAAACAAAAAACCCGCGTTTCCACGGGTTTGCTGTGCCGAAGGAGGGACTTGAACCCTCACGACCGTAAGGCCACTAAGCCCTGAACCTAGCGCGTCTGCCAGTTCCGCCACTTCGGCTTGCGGGTTGTATTTTATCCGAAACTAAGATTTTGTCAACCTGCAAGCCCGCTCTGCAAGCCCGCTCAACAAACTACATTGCAATGTACTCGCGCAGGTTATGCCCCACCGCATATGCGGCGGCCTCGGCGCGGTTATTAACACTCAATTTGGAGAGGATGCTGCTGACATAGTTGCGCACAGTCCCTTCGCCGAGGAAGAGCGCCTTGGCGATCTCACGGTTGGTCTTGCCTTCCGAGACGAGCAGCAGGACATGTTTCTCCTGCTGACTGAGATGGGCGAAAGCAGAGGCTTCCTCTTCTTTCACCGCCCGGCGCACTTCCTGGAAGACCCGCTGGGTCACCGTCGGGTCGAGCATGGCCTCGCCACGCCCGACCGCTTCGATCGCCCGGACCAGATCCTCGCCGCCAATTTGTTTCAGGATATATCCCGAGGCCCCAGCACGGATGGCCGAGAAAAGCATCTCGTCTTCGGCGTAGGAGGTCAACATGATAACCTTGATCTCCGGAAAACGCCCGGTAATTTCCTCGCAGGCCTCGATCCCAGAAGTACCCGGCAGACGGATATCCATTACCACCACGTCCGGGTGTGTGCTATTCACAATTTCCATCGCCTGGCGCGCCGAAGACGCCTCGCCAACCACGTCAAACTGCGGATGGCGCTCCAAGAGCGATTTCAACCCCAATCGGACAACTTCGTGATCATCTACCAGTAAGATTCGTTGTTTAGCCATGGGTAATCTTCCTCCGCAAAGAGTATATTCGAGAGTGGATTGTCTGACAAGGATACAGAATGGGTTATCCCGCCATATCGGATGCACGGGATTCCGCTTAATACTTGATTGCGCTGAACTGGTTGAGTTTGTCCCAGCGATGGGTGGCGATAATCTGACGGACAGTGCCGGTCTGACCGCGCACCACCAGACTGTCTGTGCGTGCTCCCGAACCAAAGTATTTCACGCCGTCCAGGAATTCACCGTCAGTAATCCCGGTGGCAGCGAAGAAAACATCTTCCGAGGAGACTAAATCGTTCATGGTCAGCACTTTTTCAAAATCGTAGCCCATCTCGCGTCCGCGGCGAAGTTCGTCGTCGTTGCGGGCATAGAGTTTACCCTGGATCTCGCCTCCCATCGCGCGCAGAGCACAGGCGGAGAGCACTCCCTCCGGCGTGCCGCCAACTCCCAACAGGGCATCGATTCCGGAATCAGGCCAGGAGGTCATTAACGCTCCGGCCACATCCCCATCCGGGATCAGGTGGATGCGCGCCCCGGCGCGGCGCACTTCAGCAACCAACTGCTCATGGCGCGGGCGGTCGAGGATGATCACCGTCACGTCTTCCACAGATTTGCCACCTGCTTTTGCAATCGCAGCGAGGTTGTGCTTCACCGGTGCATTAATATCCACTTTGCCTTTGGCTTGCGGCCCAACGGCAATCTTATCCATATAAAGGAACGGGCCGGGGTCGAACATCGTCCCGCGCGGCGCCAGGGCTACGGTCGAGAGGGCGCTCCAGGTTCCATTTGCCAGCGGACGTGTGCCGTCGATTGGATCCACGGCGATATCCATCTCCGCTCCTTTGCCGTTGCCAACATGTTCACCGTTGAACAACATCGGGGCATGATCTTTCTCCCCTTCGCCAATAACGATGACCGCGTTCATGTAGATGGTATTTAATACGAGCCGCATGGCTTCCACGGCGGCATGATCGGCTGCATTTTTATCTCCGCGCCCCATGTAGCGACCGGCAGACAGCGCCGCCGCCTCGGTCACGCGCACCAGTTCGAGGGCTAAATTGCGTGTCGGTTCAGTGATCATATCAGGACTCCTAGAAAGTTTTTCAAAGTAAAAACCAAATGATGATCAGATACCCCAATGCGCCCGCCCACAGCCAGGAATCGATGCGGTCCAGTACACCGCCGTGCCCGGGGATGATGTTACTCGAATCTTTGACTCCCGCCTGTCGTTTCGCCCCCAGCCCAGCCCCCTGCCACCAAGTCACTTCCGGACCTCCGAGGCTGTGCCACAAAACGGCCAGTCCTGCCGTGCCAATCGTTCCAAAGATGACCCCGCCCCAATAGCCTTCCCAGGTTTTTTTCGGGCTAAGCCGTGGACTGAACTGGTGTTTGCCAAAACGACTGCCAACAAAATAAGCCGCCGTATCCGCCAACCAGGCAGCCGGCAAAACGAGCGCCAGCCACCAGAGTCCATCAGGCAAATTGCGGATGTCAATAAGGTAGGCACCAATCCAACCCAGGTAGACGATCCCGGCAACAGTGATGGCGAAGTCGGTGGCAGCCAGGTCGCGGCCTTTTTCGTAATCAAACAGATGCCAGGTCATGGCTGTGAGGATGAGCAGGGTCAGAGCAGCAGGTGCCAGGTCCGGGAAGTATCCCCTCAGGGCGGCCAGCAACACAACGCCTCCCACCAGAAGCGGTGTAGAGGCGTTGTAGCCAGCGGTATGGAAGATCTGCCCATATTCCCAGGTGGCAATCCCCAGCAGGAGCATAATCAAGACAAAATAAAAAAGCCCCCCCATAATCATGGCTGGGATGCCGATGGCTGCCAGGGCAAGGGCAGCAAGTGTGCGTTTAATCAACATGAAGAGATTTTTCCTCGTCGGTCTGAGATAAACCACCGTAGCGGCGATCACGTTTGGCAAATGTGTCCAATGCTTTTCGGAGCTCTTCTCTATCAAAATCGGGCCAGTAAACCGACGTGACATACAACTCAGAATAAGCCCCCTGCCAGATCAGAAAATTCGAGACGCGCAATTCGCCCGAAGTGCGGATGATCAGGTCCGGGTCCGGGACGCCCGCAGTGAACATGTAATGGCTGACCAAATCGGAGTTCACATCTTCGGTTTTGACGCCATCTTTTATAATACGCTGGATGGCGCAGACAATTTCGTCGCGCCCGCCATAGTTAAAGGCGACATTCAAAACCAGGCGGTTGTTGTTTTTGGTCAGCTCGATGGCTTCCAGGACCTTTTCCTGGAGTTTCGGATCCAGCCGTTCCAGGCGTCCGATGTGACGTAACTGCACCCCCTCCTTGTTCAGTTCGGCCAGTTCCTTATCAATCACATTCTCGACGATGTGCATGAGGCCGTCAACTTCCTCGCGCGGGCGGCCCCAGTTCTCAGTGGAAAAGGCGTAGATGGTAAGATATTTAACGCCGAACTCGGTGCAGGCGGTAATTATACGACGCAAATTCTCAGTACCAGCGCGGTGGCCTGCCAGACGGGGCAGGCCGCGCGAAATCGCCCAGCGGCCATTCCCGTCCATGATAATTGCAACGTGAGTAGGGATTCGAGACCTGGAGGCTGTGGTTTTCTTTGCCATAAACGTGGTAGCGACGATTTAGACCGTCACTACACCTCCATGATCTCCTGTTCTTTATGCTGGCCGTGTTTATTGATCTCTTCGATATTATGATCAGTGATCTTCTGGAGTTCTTCTTCGCCGCGCTTCAGATCATCTTCGGAGATAAGTTTTTCCTTTTCGAAATCGCGCATATCATTGTGGAGATCACGCCGCACGTTACGGACCGCGATGCGACATTCTTCCAGCCGGCCATGGACTACTTTGACCAGTTCGCGACGGCGCTCTTCAGTGAGAGCGGGCAGGTTCAGACGGATTTGTTTTCCATCGTTGTTGGGAGTAAGGCCCAGGTCCGAAGCAAGGATCGCCCGTTCGATACCCTTCAACGAGGACGGGTCAAAGGGCTTGATGAGGAGGCCGCGCGGCTCAGGCACCGATATGGACGCCAGTTGCATCAGCGGCGTGGGTGTGCCATAGTATTCTATGGGCAGTTTTTCCACCAATGCCGGGGTGGCGCGGCCGGTGCGAATGCCAGCCAGGTCATCATCCAGATTCTGGATTGCGGCGTGCATACGCATATCAGCTTCTTTAAGGATGTCTTTTATCACGTCGGCCTCCTGGGATAAACAAATTTGTCTTCCATAAGGATACCTTAAAACCGTAAAAAACGCCAATAAAAACAGGGGCTTTGGGAATCCCCGTGAGAGGGAGATAGAAAACAGGGTCGCCGGGAAGTATCGCCGGACGACCCCGTCAAAATGTATCAGTAGACTCTCAAAACCGATGCTCTAGGCGGTGACCAGCGTGCCTACTTTTTCACCGCGCAAGGCGCGTTCGAGGGCGGATGGATCCCACAGGTTGACAACCAGGATGGGCAGGTTGTTGTCCATGCACAGAGAGATGGCAGTGCTGTCCATCACTTCCAGGCGGCGGTTGAGCACGTCAATATAGCTGAGAGTATCGAATTTCCTGGCGCCGGGATTCTTGTGCGGGTCGGCATCGTAGACTCCATCCACTTTGGTCGCTTTAATCAGCACGCCCGCGTCAATCTCGACCGCCCGTAAGGCCGCTGCCGTATCGGTGGAGAAGAACGGGTTACCAGTCCCTGCGCCGAAGACGACGACGCGTCCCTTTTCCAGGTGGCGGATGGCACGCCTCCGAATGTACGGTTCGGCCACGGCCCGCATTTCAATCGCCGATTGGACTCGGGTGTAGACGCCTGTCCGTTCCAGGGCATCCATCAAAGCCATTGCATTCATCACCGTTGCCAACATCCCCATGTAATCGGCAGTGGCACGGTCCATGCCGCGGTCGAGGCCCTGTTTGCCGCGCCACAGGTTGCCCGCCCCTATGACAATTGCCACTTCCACATCCATCATGCGGACGGCTTTGACGCGCTCGGCAATCGCCTCGGCCTGCTCCGGGTCAATCCCGAAGCCGTTCGGACCTGCGAGTGATTCGCCGCTTAGCTTGAGTAAAATACGTTGGAACTTGAGTTTTGCCATTATTTCTCCTCTCATAATCTAGCAAGAAAAAGACCAACCGAATGGTTGGCCTTTTCAATTACTCACTCACCTCACCCAATTCCCAGCGAGCGAAGCGCCGGATGACGATATTCTCTCCGAGCGCGGCAATCTGCTCGAGCATCAGCTTCCCTACCGTAACCTTATCGTCGCGGATATAAGCCTGGCGCATCAACACCACCTCATCCTTGAACTTCTCAACGCGGCCATGAGCAATCTTCTCCAATATGGCTTCGGGTTTGCCTTCTTCAAGCGCGCGCGCTTTGGCAATTCCGACTTCATGCTCGAACACATCCGCAGGAATATCTTCCTCTTTTATGTACTTCGGTGCAGCCGCAGCTACCTGCAGAGCCACCTCATGAGCAAATTTGCGGAATTGCTCCGCGCGAGCCACAAAGTCGGTCTCGCAGTTGACTTCCACCATCACGCCTACGCGGCCATTGCCATGCGAATAAAGTTCCACTATACCGTTCGAAGCCTGGCGGTCAGCTCGCTTGGCAGCAGTAGCCATGCCTTTTTCTCGCAGGAAGTCCACTGCCTTCTGATAATCGCCATTAGAAGATTCCAGGGCTTTGCGGCAGTCAAGCACACCGGCTTTGGTGGCTTCGCGCAGTTCTTTGATCATTTCAGTTGTGATTTCCATGCCAGTACCTCGAATTATTATTCTTTCTCTTCTTTTCCAGCATCATCGTCTAACACGGCTTCTTCCGTCGCAGTTTCTTCTACCACAACTTCTTCCACTTTAACTTCTTCTATCGCGGGAACGGGGGCAAGCTTGGCCAAAGTGGATTCACCCAGCAATTCATCGTCCTTGAGTTCTTCATCCGTATCTATTACATGAGCGGATCTCTTGACCGAGTCTGGCGAGGCTTCAGCAAGCCGGGACTCAGCAGCTTCCGCTTCGAGTTCTTCGTCCTTACGCAGCGCCTTGCCTTCTTCAACAGCATCGGCCATCTTGGCCACCAGCAGTTTGATGGCGCGGATCGCGTCGTCATTGGACGGAATAACATAGTCCACGTTGGTGGGGTCGCAGTTCGTATCCACCAGGGCAATCACCGGGATATTCAACAGATTGGCTTCGTGGACAGCCGCATACTCGCGGCTCACATCCACCACAAGGACCAGGTCCGGCACGCGCACCATGTTGCGGACACCGGAGAGATGGATATTCAGGCGGGTAATCTCACGCTGAATCAGCAGAGCCTCTTTCTTGGTCAGCTTATCAATATCGCCGGTAGCAAACAACTTCTCCATGCGCTCCAGTTCCACAATACGCTGATGCATCGTGGACCAGTTGGTCAACATCCCGCCCAGCCAGCGCTCAGTGACGTAAGGCATCCCACAGCGGATGGCTTCATCATGTACCGTCTCCTGCGCCTGGCGCTTGGTGCCAACGAACATCACCACACCACCGGTCGCGACGACATCGCGGACCGTATTGAAAGCATTGGTAATCGCCTTCACTGTTTGCTGTAAGTCAATGATATGGATACCATTGCGCTCAGTGAAGATATACGGCTTCATACGGGGATTCCACTTATTGGTCCGGTGGCCGAAATGGACGCCGCTTTCCAGCAGCGCTTTCATAGTAACAACAGCCATTTTTCTCCTTCTGACTAGGTCCTACACCTTAAGGACCTGTAAGTTTAGCGGGGGTAATAAACCCGCTCAGGGACGCTTATTGCCCGTCCCGGGCAGAATGTGCTTCCTGATTTGGAAGCGGCGGTAGTATACCACAAATCCCGGCAAGACGATGTAAAATAGTTGCATGGATATCATTCCCTTTCCTGCAAAAATTGAACGCCAGGCCGGAGAACTCAATCTCACACCGGAGACAGGCATCCTGACCGATACCGCCAACCGCTGGAACGCGGACTTTCTGCGTGGATTGCTTTCCGCTCCCTCCGGATTCCCGCTGCGGGTCCGGACCGGCGACCGGGCCGCGAAAAACGTCATCCGCCTCCGTCTGGAACCGGGGCTGGAGAGACTCGGCCGCGAAGGTTACCGGCTCGAGGTCCGGCCCGATGCGATTGTCATCGAAGCGCCCGGAACCGCCGGAGTCTTCTATGGCATCCAGACCTTACGCCAATTGCTCCCGATTGAAATCGAAGAACGCCGTCCTGTTTCTGGCGTGGATTGGCGCGTCCCGTGCGTGCTCATCGAAGATAAGCCGCGTTTTGCCTGGCGCGGTTTCATGCTCGACGAAGGCCGGCATTTCCAAGGCAAAGAGACCGTGCAGCTGACGCTCGACCTGATGACCCTGCAAAAACTGAACGTACTGCACTGGCATCTCACCGAAGACCAGGGCTGGCGCATCGAGGTCAAAAAATATCCCAAACTGACCGAAGTCGGCTCGCAGCGTGCCGGGACGAGCATAACCCTGCTGGGCAAACAGCATGATGGAATTCCTCACAGTGGCTTTTACACCCAGGATGAAATCCGGGAAATTGTGGCCTATGCCGCTGAGCGGCACATCAGGATTGTGCCCGAGATTGAAATGCCCGGTCACTCGCTGGCTGCGCTGGCATCATATCCCGAACTTTCCTGCACCGGCGGCCCGTTCAAAGTTGCCACACACTTTGGCATCTTCCCCGATATATACTGCGCCGGGAAAGAGACCGTTTTCACCTTTCTGCAGGATGTCCTCGACGAAATCCTGGAACTCTTCCCCTCCCCCTACATCCACATCGGCGGGGATGAAGCGCCCAAAAAACGTTGGAAGGGATGCCCCGACTGCCAGCGGCGCATCCGAGAGGAAGGGCTGAAAGGCGAACACGCACTCCAGGTCTATTTCACCAACCGCATCGCAGCTTATCTTGACTCAAAAGGGCGGCACGTTATGGGCTGGAACGAGATCCTGCAGGATGGGCTGGTCAAGGGAGCGGTCGTGCAATTCTGGGCGAGAGGCCGCGAGCGTTTGCTCGAGGCCATCCGGATCGAGAAGCGGGCGGTTGTCATGTCCACATATCTCGACGCGTATCTGGATCACAGTTACAGCCTGATGCCCTTGAGTCGGTCTTACCGCTACGAACCGGTCCCGGCAGAGTTGGGCGAAAACGATGCAGGCAGCATTCTCGGCCTGGAATTTCCGCTCTGGTCCGAATGCGTCCCGAACCGCGCCCGTCTCGACTATCAAGTTTATCCCCGGCTGACCGCCATGGCCGAGACCGGTTGGACACCGAAAGACAAGAAAGACTTCAAAGACTTCCGCCGCAGACTGGAGAAACTCCTGGGTCGGCTGGACCGCTTGGGGGTCTGCTACGCACCGCTCAACGAGGCGGAGCCACCGAAAGTCAGGCAATGGTTCGGCATCTTCACCATCCCCCAGCCGCAGACTGGAACCGTTGAGTAATATGGTGCTATACTTTGCATAAACAGGAGACCGCCATGAGTTTCTTTAAAAAACTTTTCTCTCCTCCCCGCCCCACCGGAACGTTATATCCATTTTCCGTCAAATGCAAGCGCTGCGGCGAAACCATCCAGGGGCAGGTCAATGTCAATAACGAACCCAGCCTGGAACTGGACGAGAAAGGCAAGCCCTATTACACCTGCCGCAAGGTGCTGATCGGCAACAGGCACTGTTTCCAACAGATTGAAGTGGTCTTCAAATTCGATGAAGGCCGGCGCGTGCTCGACCGGAAAATCAGCGGCGGAGAGTTCGTCTAAGACTGATCTTAGTCCCATGGCCTGACTTCTATACAACAATAAGAAACCATCCCGGCGAAAACTCGTCGGGATGGTTTTTGATTCAAAAACAGACATCGTCTCACGCGTACAACTGCTGCCGGATCTGCACCACCTGGCGGCGCACCTTGTCATCACGTTCGAGCAGGTCGGCCACTTTCTCGCAGGCATACATGACCGTGGTATGGTCGCGGCCGCCCAGAGCCAGTCCGATTTGCGGAAGGGAGAGATTAGTCTCACGCATCAAATACATGGCGATCTGGCGCGGCAGGGCCACGTCCCGCGACCGGTCGGGACTGAGCAGACGGTCCACAGATAGATTGAAGGTCTTGGCGACCATATCCACTACCGCAGCGGGTTTCACATCGCCGCGCTGGGGCAGGAGGTCTGCCAGGGCCACGTCGGCCAGTTGAGGGGTCAGGGCCAGGCCACTCAGTTCGGCAAAAGCCACAATGCGATTGAGTGCCCCCTCCAGTTCGCGGATATTGGCCTGGACTCGGCGGGCGATCAAATCCATGATCTCGGCGGGCACGGCATGTCCCAGTCGTTCGGCCTTCGAGCGCAGGATTGCCAGGCGGGTTTCCAGATCGGGCAGTTGGATGTCAGCGGTCAGACCCCATTCGAAGCGCGAACGCAAACGTTCTTCCAGCGTCACCAGCGACTTGGGTGGGCGGTCTGAGGAAACAATGATCTGTTTGTTTTGTCCATGCAGGGTATTAAAGGTGTGGAAGAATTCTTCCTGCGTGGATTCCTTCCCGGCAATGAACTGGATATCATCCACCAACAGCACGTCCGCCGAGCGATACTTATCCCGGAAGGCCTGGGTGGTATGCGACCGGATGGCATTGATCATATCGTTGGTAAATTCTTCGGAAGAGACGTAGAGCACACGCAGACCGTGCTCCTGACAATAATTCCCAATGGCATGTAATAAATGAGTCTTTCCCAAACCCACGCCCCCATACAGGAAAAGTGGATTATAAGCCGTGGCCGGGCTCTCGGCGACGGCCTGTGAGGCGGCATGCGCCAGGCGATTATTCGGACCGACGATAAAATTGTCAAAAGTGTAGCGGGGATTGAGCGTGACGCTGCGCGGACCCTGCGACATGTTCAGCGCAACGCCGGGAATCTCTTCCGCCGCAGCCGGTTCCGCTACCGTTTCGACATTCCCGTTGGCATTGACGACGAAGGCCACATCCACAGTTCGGTTCATGATGCCCATCAACAGGCGTGTCACTGTGCTGGAAAGACGGCTTTCCAGCCAATCGCGGGCATAGGCGTTGCGCACGCCGATCGTAAACAACCCATCATCATAAGAAAAGATCTGGGTATCGCGCACCCAAGTCTCATAAGATGCCTTTGGCATCTCCATTTGGAGTTGCCCCAGTGCTGACTGCCAGGCTTTCTCGGCGTCCATTTCTTCCTCCAAACATGCTGATTTTCGGCGTTTAGGTACAGGGATAGAAGCCCACTGCTCACGCAGTGGGGAAGCTATCTTATTATTCAGTTCTTACCAACTTACTTCTCAGGGGGGAGGATAGTGCCCGCTACCCTTCACGAGTTCATTCTAGCAGAAAAAGTGGATTTGTTCCATACGCCAAACCTACGCTATCTTAAAAACTTTCAAATTCTTAAGGTGTCTCCAACCTTAACACGACTTTCTAAAAAATCCATTGTCCGGCTGGACTTCTGCGAACCGCGCTCCCCCACAGCTGACGGAGGAAGATCGCTTCTCGCCATATCTTGGGTTTCGCCAGGAGCACTTACAGGGCTACTGGAAGACCTCTGCCCAACCTTAAAAAATCCTGTATGAAATTCCAGCCAGGTGTGGGAAACGTGAAACGCACAATCCAGCGTTTCGTTTGATGAAAAATGGGGATTCAGGCATCTGCCTGGACCGGGAGGCGCGGCACCCAAGCAAGAATGGACGTTCCTTCGCCGGAGGCGGAAGTGATATCCACATCGCCGCCCACGTTCTGGACGCGCGTCTGCATATTGGCCAGGCCGTGGCCGACAGTCTTGCTGGTTTTATCAATTTCAAAGCCTTGCCCATCATCCGAGACTTCCAACAGCACGCGGTCGGAAGTGGTCCACAAATCTATCGTGACCTTGGAGGCTTTGGCATGTTTGGCGATATTTGCCAGGGCCTCCTGGCAGATGTGGAAGAGGGACATGGCATGCATTTGCGGCAGATCAGACAAAGGTTCTTTTGGCCCGGCCAGGCTGACCTCCACCTTGGTATTCTGGCGGAACTCCGAGATCAGCCGTCCCAGACCCTCGATAAGACTCTCACCCTGCAACTGGCGCGGGCGCAGGTCGAGGATGTAGCTGCGAATATCGCGGATGGTATGGTTCAGGTCTTCCATCGCCTTCTGCAGGCGGTCTTCGGCAAACTTTGGATTCTCACGCAACAACATGCGCGCGTTCTCCAGCGCCAAGCCAACACCATAGATGGATTGGATGGTGCCATCATGCAAGTCCATGCCGATGCGTTCGCGCTCTTCCAGCACCGCCAGACGGCGGACATTGGAATGCAGGAGGGCATTCTCGATCGCCGTCCCGGCCCCGGCAGACACCGAAACCAGCAGTTGGAGTTCGCTCTTGGAGATTGTCTTGCGGCTGCGGGTGGCGATGGTCAACACGCCGACCACTTCGCCGCGCGCCGTCAGCGGGATGCAGGCGATCTGCTTGAACCCGGCCTCCACCACCGCCTGGCGAGTGCCTTGCTCATCCCTGTCGAGATGATTACTGATTACCGGTTGGAGCGTCTGTGCAGCCTGGCCGACCATCCCCTCGCCAATCTTGAACCGGTTACGGGTCCAGAAGGCTTCGGCGGCCTCGCCGCGGTGCAGTACCAGGCGCAGGGTCTCGCCATCTTCTTCTTTCAAGAAAATTTCACCGGCCTCCACCTTGAAATGAGCCATCAACAGTGCAAGTGTTTTATTCAGGATTTCTTCGAGTTCCAGCGAGGATGCCAGCGCCGTCCCAATCTGGTTGAGCAATGCCAGTTGATCATTGCGGCGGGTAAGGGTCGCCTCACGTTCCTGTAATCGTTCATAGAGACGGGCATTTTCAATGGCGGCCGCCGCAT
>JAPLGV010000106.1 GCA_026389975.1 Chloroflexota bacterium | reverse complement strand
TGCAGGTGGCCCGGGGATGAAAAAACAAAATCATCCCCCCAGTCTTCACAGGCCGGGTGTGCATATCCTGCCTGCGCGGCCAGATCGAAACCGGTTTGTCCATCAACGGGCGCCAATCCCTCAAAGATGAAATAAACAGCCAAGCCGCAGACGGCCAGAATGAGGAGCGCGCGCAGCGGCAGGTGCACCGGCAAGGGCTTAACCTTGCTGGACATGGCTCACTCCCTGCCCAAACAGGGCAATGATGTGCTCGTCTTCGATGCGGTAATAGACTTCCTTGCCGTCCCGGCGCGCCTGCACCAGTCGCATCTGACGCAGACTGCGGAGATGATGGGAGACGGCTGACTCGCTGATCCCGACCAATTCAGCCAGCGCGTTCACGTTCATTTCCTGCGTGGTGAGCGCAAAAAGGATGCGGACGCGGCTGGTGTCGCTGAAGGCGCGGAAGAGTTCCGCCACGTGGGCGGCGGTGTGTTCGTCAAGGATAGGGCTTGGGATGGGGGATAAACTCATATAACGCCTGAGTATATGTTCATATGTTAAGTATAAATGCAATTTATTCCAATGTCAACCTATACACCCCATTCCGTTTTTTTACATCCTCTCGTTTATAATGAGCGGGCAGGCGAATAATAGGCCCGTAATAATGGAGTTCCCACAGCCAACAAGTTCGCGGTGAGAGGAGAGAATTACGATGTCACTCTTTGGTGTTCATTCAGAGGTTGGTAAACTTCGTAAAGTGCTTGTTCACCGGCCGGAGTTAAGCCTGCAACGGCTTACTCCCGCAAATTGCGCTGAACTGTTGTTTGACGATGTGCTGTGGGTGGAACGCGCCCAATTGGAGCATGATCAGTTTGTGGCGGTTATGCGCGCCCATGGCGTGGAAGTGTTCTACGTGCTGGACTTGCTCACCGAGACCCTGCAGGCCAGCCAGGAGGCCAAACGCCTGGTGATCGAGCAGGTTGCAACGGAATATACCGTCGGCTGGTCGCTTGTGGATGAGATCCGCCAGTTCTTATGGGGTCTCAGTCCTGATTTTCTTGCCATGCATTTAATCGGTGGATTGACTGCGGGTGAATCCGGCATAGATTGGGGAAAATTCGGGAAAATATCCCTCCATGCAGCCGCTATGGAGGAAATGAACACCTTCCTCCTGCCTCCGCTGCCCAATACGCTCTTCACCCGCGACTCGTCGTGCTGGATTTACGAAGGTGTTACGGTCAACCCGATGTACTGGCCGGCACGCCGCAGAGAGGCGCTCAATCTGTTCGCCATCTACCGCTACCATCCCAAGTTCAAAGACGCTGGTTTCGAATATTGGTACCCCAATGCCACGGACGGCGAGTTCAATATGCAAAACTTTGGGCGTTCCTCCATGGAAGGGGGCGACGTTCTGCCAATCGGGAACCGGACCGTTCTGATCGGGATGTCTGAACGCACGCAGGGAAGCATGATCGAACAGACCGCTGAAGCACTTTTCTCCAAAGGCAGCGCCGACCGCGTCATTGCCTGTGTGATGACCAAGGACCGCGCTCACATGCACCTCGATACGGTTTTCACCATGCTCGACCGCGACAAGGTCACGATTTATCCCAAGGTTGTCGAACAGGTGCGAGCCATCAGCCTGCGTCCCGGTAAAAAAGCCGGCGACTTCCATGTCACTGTGGAAAAAGATATGCTCTCCGCAGTGGCAGACGCCCTCAAGGTCCGGAAATTGACCGTGGTCGAAACGGGCGGCGACCAGTACCAGATGGAGCGTGAGCAGTGGGATGACGCCAATAACACAATTGCTCTGGAACCGGGCGTGGTGGTCTCGTATGAGCGCAACACGCACACGATTGCTCGGATGCGCGCGGCGGGCGTGGAGGTCATCACGATCCCGGGGTTTGAACTTGGCAAAGGCCGCGGCGGCGGTCATTGCATGACCTGCCCGCTCCTGCGCGATGCGATCTAATGGTTCGAATGACCCGCAGAACCAGAATATCCATAAAATCCGCCCTGACAGGCGGATTTTTAGTTTTCTATTTCGCTTTCACCCCATCCAACCGGCACCAGGCATACAGCGCATCGTAAACCTCGAACTGGCCTTCCAAATTCTCCAAATCGTCCGGGAAGCGCAGGCTGTAGCCGCTGGCAATCGCTTCCAGGCCGCGGGCGATGGGGTCACTGTCAATATCCGCCTCTACATCCGCGGCGTGAACGATCTTCGCCAGGCGCAGCAGGCCGGGGTCTTTCAGATCGTACTTCAAGATGATCGACTCAAACGAACAGCGCCCGTCATGGTGGCCAAGCTCAACTCCCGGCGCATCGAAGGGGATGGCGCCGGTCTCTTTCGCCACTTTCTCGATCTGGTTTTTGGGCACGAACAGGAACTCTGCTTCGCTGTCCACAAAACGGGTGATCAGCCAGGGGCAGGCGACGCGGTCAACGTGCACGTGGGAACGGGTGATCCATTGCATGGTTGTCTCCTTTTAGGCTTGTGTCGTTCCCCTTCGGGGACGATGTGCGAGCCGCTGTTCTTGCGGCGACGCAATCTCCTCGTAAGAAGGGGGTTGCTTCGCGGAGTTTACACTGAGCGAAGCGAATGTGCTCGCAACAACAGTATCACGCTTTTTCTTCCGGCGGTTTGAGCGCCTTGAAATTTCGGTACAGCACCAAATCATAAACGATCTTCAACCCCCCGCACAGGTAAAACGGGACGCTGAACAGGCCGGGGATGGAGATGAGCAGTCCGCTCAGAGACGGGGAAAGCGCGGCGCCCACGGACCGGGCAATGCTCGTCACGCCCGAAGCGGCGGAACGTTCATCCGGAGCGACGACTGCCATCGTGTAGGATTGGCGCGTCGGCACATCCATTTGTGAGATGGAGAAGCGCGCCAGCAGGACGGCAATTGCCAGCGGCAGGCTGGGCATCAGCGGGACAAGCATCAGGAAAATGCTGGACGGGATATGGGTGTAAACCATCGTATTGATGAGTCCGAATTTCGCCGCCATGCGCACCGCCAGCAAGGCGGATATCCCCGCCAAAATGTTGGCTCCGAAGAAAATGCTGCCCAGCACGCCCTCGTCCACCCCGAAGCGGACGCGGAACCAGTAGGCCATCAGGCTCTGGATGACCAGCCCCCCGGCGAAGGCGTCCAGCGCGAACAGGGCCGAGAGCCGCGCCACCACGCCCCGCGACTGGTGCAGGCCGAGGGTCCGGCGGACAGGCTTTAGATCCCGCGCGGCTTCGACTGCCGGGGATAGGATAAAAAACAGGAGAATGAGCAATCCCCCGGCCAGCGCATAACCGGTCAAAATCGTCCGGTACGAAGCCAGCGCGCTCCAGCCATTGGATTGTAAAATTTTTGCCAGCCAGCCGCCGGCCAGCGCACCCGTCGCGGTGGCGAACGAGCCAGACAGGTTGTACCAGGCAAAGGTTTGCGTGCGGCGCCGGTCCGGGATGAGCTGGGTCAGGGCGGCCTGCTCGATGGACAGGAACGGGCCGATCTCGTTGCCGCTGGGGCTGATAACGCCGATGATGGCCGCGGCGGTCAGCAGGAGCGGGTTGCGGGTGAGCAGAAAGGCTGCACCCGCCAGCACCATCAGCAGTGCGCCGAGCAGCAGCATCCGGCGGCGGCCAATGCGGTCGGCGGAGGTGGTCAGCCAGAGCGAGATGCCAGCGTCACCTGCCAGGGTGAATGTGAACAGCAAACCAACGGAGCGCTCGTCCAGCCCCACCTCGATAAGATAGAAAACCAGGATGACGGAGAGAAAGCCATAGGCAAACAGGCGTATGATGCGGGTGGTAAAAAGGATGGGGATGTCGCCGCGCGGCATGGCGCAAGTATAGCCGATTTCCTAGCCGAGGCGGCTCGTCAAGCCGCCATTTGCAAAGCACCCCCGTGGGGCGGCTGTTTCGGCGCCATCGCGAAGCACATCGTACCCGAAGGGTATCCCCGTGGGACGAGGCGCCGGAGCCCCATCTCATCTTTGGATTATCCAAACCCAGGGTACCCGCTTGGGGGACAATAGACCTCACAAAAGTCCCTTCATGGTTTTGTAGTAGCGACTTTAGTCGCTCTGACCCGGCCATGCAACGGCTAAAGCCGTTACTACGAGAGCATTCTTTGAGTTATGCAAGAAGTCTAATAAAAAAGCTGCCATTTCAGGCAGCTTCAAGTTTAGAACCGCATTGCAGTCTCATGGATCACTCCGGGATGTTTCTCAGGCTACGAACCATGACTCGATTCGCCCAGCGTCATCTGCACTTGTTGGCTTTTACCGTTTCGTGTGAATTCCACCGTGAATTGGTCACCCGGTTTGAATGTGAACAGAGTGTTGATAAACGAATGGGTTCCATCCAGCGATACGCCGCCGATGCTGGTGATGATGTCACCTGTTTGTAGACCGGCCTGGCTGGCCGGGCTGGTGGCCGATACACTGGTCACGTAAGCACCCCATTGCACTGGCAGGTTATAGGCATTGGCGATATCCGGGGTGATTGGCTGGAAATTAATTCCCATATACGGACGGGAGAAGTAACCCTTTTGAATGATTTGTTCGGCTACTGCCTGCGCCGTGTTGACCGGGATGGCAAACCCCAGGCCTTCCGCCACGGTACCGCTTCCGCTGTTGCGCACGATCAGGGTGTTTATGGCAATGACTTCCCCGGCCAGGTTGACCAGAGGACCGCCTGAGTTACCCTGGTTAATGGCCGCATCCGTCTGGATCAGACATTCGATCGTGTACCCCTGCCCGGTGTCAATGGACCGTCCGGTCGCGCTGACCACGCCTACCGTCACTGTGTTCTTGAAGTCACCCAGCGGCGAACCAATGGCGATAACCGTCTCGCCGGGATTCAGCACGTCCGAGTTACCCAGGCTTGCCACAGCAGGTACCTTCCCATCCGTCTTCAAAACGGCAATGTCAGAATACAGGTCGGTGCCCACAATCGTCGCTTTTTCCTGACTCCCATCCGACAGGATGATTGTCACATCTTTCACGCCATCAATAACGTGGTTATTGGTCAGGATGTATCCTTTGTCAGAAATGAATACGCCGCTGCCGCTGACCGTCTGGGTGCCGGTTGGACCAAAGGACGTCATCTGTCCTGGGATGGCACCTACCACCGTCACTACTGCCGGGCCTGTTTTCTGTACGGCCTGCGTAATGGTTGTTTCAATGTCAGTGGTTTTGATGACGAGAGTCTCCTGGGGGGGGTTGTTGCTGGCTTGGACGACCTGGGCTGCCGGAGCGGAGGCGGTCAAGCTGACTGGCTGGACCTGACTTACGGTCCGGTATACGACGACTCCGCCTACGGCCGCACCCGACAGCGCCGATACACCGGCAAAAACTACAACTAACACCATGTAAACGATTCGATTCTTGGTCATTGCGACCTCCTTATATCCTGAAAGAGAGATTTTTGCTTTATATCCTGATTCTAGAACTGCAAGATGAAATGAACATGAACAAAGGGAAGGAGTTTTGGAAAATACAGGGTGCTGCACAAAGATGTGAACCCAAATAGCTGCCGAAGGTCCCTGTATTTTGATCGATAAATGTTCACGGTTTTATGCGAGCAGTAGTTCAGATACCCGATTACCCGATTACCCCCGTGCCCGATTACCTGATTGCCCGATTGCCTAATTACCCCATTCCCTAATTACCCAATCACCTGATTCCCCTATTACCTAAACTACTTTGAACCGTACTTCGAAAGTCGTCCCGACTCCGAGCGTGCTCTCCACGCGGACCTCGCCCCCGTGCACTTGCGCGATCCATTGCACGATGGAAAGACCCAGCCCGCTGCCATTGGGCGACCTGGGATCGGCTTCCGTCCCGGCGTCGCGTGTGCGGGCCTTGTCCACCCGGTAGAAACGATCGAACAGATGCGGGAGATGTTCGGAAGCGATCCCCGGACCGGTGTCTGAAACGCGCACCCAGACGGTCTCGTCTGCTGTTCCCGTTTCCACGCATACCCGTTTTTTGTCGCCGGTCGTATATTTAATCGCGTTTTCAACCAGATTACTGAGCATCTGGAGCAGGTACTGCCGGTCGCCGAGGATATGCGTCTCGGGCAGGTTGCCAGCTTCCAGCGTGACCCCGTTCCTGGTCGCCAGTGGGGTGAGCCGTTCCACGGTCTCGACAGCCACGTCGCTCAAATCCAGCCGCGTTTTCTCGATTGCCGTTTGTCCGGCATCCATACGGGCCAGCGTCAGCAAATCATTGACCAGGCTGGTCATGAAGTCATTCTCGCTGTGGATAATGCTCAGCGCATGCTGGTATTCTTGCGGCGAACGACGGGAGGCGGTGGCGCGGCTGGTTTCCAAATTGACGATGGTCAACGGGGTGCGCAGTTCGTGACTGGCATCCGCCACAAACTGGCGCTGGCGTTCAAAGGCTGCCTGCAAACGCGCCAGCATCGCGTCAAATGTATTCGCCAGTTCTCCCAATTCATCTTTGCTTTTCATGTTCAACCGGCGGCTCAGGTCCGTTTCGCCGATGGTGCGCGCCGCTTGGGTAATCGTCTTCACGGGTCGCATGGCACGATCTGCCAGCCAGAAACCGCCAACCAGAGCGATGGCAAGGGTCAGCAGACTGCCGGCCACGAGAGTCAGGAGGAAACGGCGAACCAGTGCGTTCGGGTCGAGGATGCCGCCGAAGATCATCAGGAAATTTATTTCCAGCTGACCCTGCACCGGGGTGATGATGAAAGCATAATTCTGGGAATTTGGACTTGTCCAGTAGATGGCGGGCGACTCGCTTGTCCGGGGAGTGGTTTGCAGCCCGGCAGATACAATCTGGATGGCTTCCTGAGCCGGGATGGATCCCTGGCTGGCGAGAACCTGTCCATCAGGGCTGAGCAGGATGAAAACGTCTGTATCGCGCAGAAGCCCATTCGGGATCGAGATTTGTCCTGCCTCCTGGCGCAGCGCAGTTTGGACAATCTCCGCCAGGCCTGTCACCCGGCGGTCCATTTCATGAATGGCCTCCTCCTGCAAATTGTGTGACTGGGTGTAAAAGAGGAAGGCGCTGAAGACAAATAGGACAAACGCTAAAATGGCCGTGAACCACAAAACGAGCCGGAAGCGAATGCTGTGGAGCAGCACCCCGAGCCGTTCTCTAAACGCCAGGAACTTTTTCGGCTTCATTTCTCCTCCGGCACACGCAGACGGTAGCCGGCCCCACGCATGGTTTCGAGCAATTTGACCTCACTGGGATCGTCAATCTTCAAGCGTAAACGGCGGATGTACACGTCCACTACGTTGGAGGCAATAACGTGGTCGTAACTCCATAGATGTTCTTCAGCCATCGCGCGGGTTATGAGATGGTTGGGATGGCGCATCAGGTATTCGAGCAGGGAGAATTCTTTGGCTGTCAGTTGAATCGGCTGGTCGCCACGCCGGACGGTGTGTGTGGCCGGATCAAGAACCAGGTCCGCTACCTGAAGCGAGCCTGATTTACTGGATGATTCGCGCCGCAGCAAGGCGCGGATGCGAGCGCGTAGTTCGTCCACTTCAAAGGGCTTGACGAGGTAATCGTCGGCGCCGCTGTCCAACCCTCGCACGCGGTCATCCAGCGCATCCCGTGCAGTCAGCATCAAAATGGGAGTACTGACGCGCCGGTCGCGCAGTTCCCGGCAAACTTCCAGTCCATCTTTGCCGGGCAGCATGATATCCAGAATGATGATATCGTAGCTGGAAATAAGCCCCATTTCTTCGCCATCCAGGCCATCATAAGCCGTATCAACGGCATACCCATCCTCTTCAAGGGTCAAGCGAAGGGACTCGCTCAGACGACGGTTATCTTCGACCAATAGAATGCGCACGTTATTTCTCCGTAAACTTCATTAACCTATAAATTGTAGCACGCAAACATGACTGCGGGATGAAGGTTCTCCGGGAATTCCACTTACCCAATTCCCAATCACCTGATTACCTGAACGATTTCAGACAATTCATCCTGTATTCATCTTTGTTCTGTATACTCGCCCTAACCTATTGAGGAGAAAACACAGATGCGTAAACAAATTGGTGCCCTACTGGCAGCGATCCGGATTACCGGTGCAATTGCCATGACCATGGTTGTGGTTGGCGCGAATGCAATGACCAACCAGAAAGGAACGGCTGTTTCAAATTCTCCTGCCTCGGTCGCCGCGGCAGGTTCAACGACAGCCTCATCTGACCAGGCGCAGATTGCCCAATTGCAAAGCCTGGTTG
>JAPLGV010000053.1 GCA_026389975.1 Chloroflexota bacterium | reverse complement strand
GGCGTACCGCCGGAGCGAGCGATGGTATCCACATTGGCCTGCAGGTCGGACGGAACGGGATGGCCGTTCGACCTGACCAGCGCCATCATGGTGTCGGGTGCGCCCTTGCGAACGGAGGTGCCATCGAAATCCACGCCGGACATGCGGGTCTGTGCGGAAAACGGGACGAAATGCATCCCCTGGGGAGCGGTTTCGCTGGGGCCCATGGTCTGACCACGCAGGCCGTACTTCTCCTTGACCAGGACGACGATGCTGCGGCCCTCAGGGGTCTCGTCGGCCAGGGAGGCCAGTTGGGCCGCCTCGGCCAGCTCCTGCGGCGTGACCCCTCCGACCGGTATCAGGTCCACCGCCTGGCGGTTGCCCAGAGTAATGGTGCCGGTCTTGTCGAGCAGCAATACATCCACATCCCCGGCGGCCTCCACGGCACGCCCGGAAAGGGCAATCACGTTGCGGCGGATTAGCCGATCCAGCCCGGCGATACCGATGGCAGGTAACAGCCCGCCGATTGTGGTCGGGATGAGACACACAAGCAGGGCAATCAGCACGGTAATTGTGATAGGCGTGCCCTGTCCGGTCACGGCAACGCTGTACAGCGAGTATGGCAACAGGGTGGCACACACTACCAGGAAGACAATGGTGAAACTCGCCAGCAGGATGTTCAGGGCGATCTCGTTCGGGGTTTTCTGGCGCTTGGCGCCTTCGACCAGACTGATCATCCGGTCCAGGAAGCCTTCGCCGGGATTGGCGCTGACGCGGATGACCAGCCAGTCCGAGAGGAGGCGCGTCCCGCCGGTAACCGCGCTGCGGTCTCCACCCGACTCGCGAATGACCGGGGCACTCTCGCCAGTAACAGCGCTCTCGTCCACCGAAGCGATGCCCTCGACCACCTCACCATCGGCGGCAATAATGTCACCGGCTTCGGCCAGGTAGGTATCGCCTTGTTTCAGTGCGGTCGAAGGCACCAATTCGATCTGGGCTTTCAAGCGTTCAAACTTACCGACCTTCGAAAGTATCTTTTTGGCCTGGGTATCCTTGCGTGTGCGACGCAGCGCATCGGCCTGAGCCTTGCCGCGTCCCTCGGCCAGCGCCTCGGAGAAGTTAGCGAACAGGACCGTGAACCATAGCCACAGTGCAATCGCGCCGATGAAGGCAGTCGGAGCCTCGCCCTTGCCAATCAACGATTGAATCCACAGGCCCGACGTGAGCAGGCTGCCCACTTCCACCACGAACATGACCGGGTTGCGCACCATGCGGTGCGGGTCGAGCTTAACAAATGCATCAACGACAGCCCGCGGGTAGAGTTTACTTCCGAGACCTTTCGACTTTGCCATCCTAACCACCAATCATGAGACGTTCAACCACCGGCCCAAGCGCCAGCGCTGGGAAAAAGCTGAGCGCACCGACGATAATAATGACGCCGATCAACCAGATGACGAACAGGGGCGTGTGCGTCGGCAGCGTCCCGGCGCTCACCGGGACCTTCTTCTTGCGTACCAGCGAACCGGCAATCGCCAGGGTCGGGATGGCCAGCCAGTAGCGTCCGAGCAGCATTGCCAGTCCGAGGGCGATGTTGTAGAAGGTGTTGTTGGTGCTCAGTCCGGCAAAGGCGCTGCCATTATTGTTGCCCGCAGAGGAGAAGGCGTACAACATTTCGCTGAAGCCATGCGGCCCGGAATTTAGAACAGCCAGCTTGCCAGCCGGGAGGATGACTGCCACGGCGGTGCCAACCAGCACCAGGATGGGCGGGATGAGCACAATCAGCGCGGCCATCTTCATCTCAAAGGCTTCGATCTTCTTGCCCAGGTATTCCGGTGTACGCCCGACCATCAGTCCGGATACGAACACGGCGATGATGACAAAGGCCAGCATCCCATACAACCCGGAGCCGACCCCGCCGAATATGACCTCGCCCAACTGCATCATCCACATCGGGACCAACCCGCCAAGCGGGGTGAACGAATCGTGCATGGAATTAACGGAGCCATTGGAGGCCGCGGTGGTCACAGTGGCCCATAAGGCTGAGTTCACGATCCCGAAACGGACATATTCCCGCCGGCTTGCAGGCTGCTGGCCTGCTGGTCAACACCAAGGGCGGTCAACGCCGGGTTGCCGCGCTGTTCGGACCAGACGGCTACGCCCAGCATCAGCCCCAAAATCAGGGTCATTGTCACCAGCAAGGCCCAACCCTGGCGCGTATCGCCGACCGTCTTCCCGTAGGTGTAGCACAGCGCAGCCGGGATCAGCAGGATGGAAAGCATCTCCCGAAAATTGGACAGCGGCGTCGGGTTCTCGAAGGGATGTGCCGAATTGACGTTAAAGAAACCGCCGCCGTTAGTCCCCAACTGCTTGATAGCAACCTGCGAGGCGGCGGGTCCGACTGCCAGGATTTGCTGGATGACCGTCTGGCCGGTGGAATCTGTCGTTGGCTGGAGCAGGTTCACGGTCCGGTTCGAGCCGAAGGTCTGCACCACGCCTTGCGAGATCAGCACCAACGACAAGGTCAATGAGAGCGGCAGCAGGATGTAGAGCACACCGCGCGTCAGGTCCACCCAGAAGCTGCCAACTGTCCTGGCAGTATGACGCAGGATGCCGCGGATAAGCGCCATCAGGATCGCCATCCCGGTGGCCGCCGAAACAAAATTCTGCACGGTCAGACCGAGCATCTGGGTCAGGTAACTCAGGGTGGTCTCACCGCCATAACTCTGCCAGTTGGTGTTGGTGGCAAAACTGACCGCGGTGTTGAAGGCCAGGTCAGGCGAAACAGCTCCCAGCTTCTGCGGATTCAGCGGCAGGGAACCCTGTACGCGCTGAAGAAGATACACCAGCACCAGACCGGCGAAGTTAAACAGCAGCATCGCGACTGCGTAGGTTTTCCAATCCATCTCATCGTCCGGGCGAACCCCGAGCAGGCGGTACATGAATCGTTCCACCGGACTTAGGACGCGGGTCAGGAAGGTGTGTTCCCCCTGGTAAACATGCGCTATGTAACTTCCCAGCGGTTTAACCAGGGCGAACAGGATCAGGAAATAGAATCCCAGTTGAAGCCAACTCATCGATGTCATCCAAACTTCTCCGGTTTAAGCAAGGCAAAGACGAGATAGATAAACAAACCCAGAGTGACCAGGCCCGCAATCCAGTAGAGAGTCATATCAATCCTCCAGAAGCCGCCGGCAGACTTCGGTCAGTCCCAGGCTGGCGAGAAAGAAAAGTAGTGCAATGGCGAGAAAGAGGATGTCGATCATTAATCCGTTCCCAAATCATGAAATCGCAGGTTCGACTATATCAACTTTGTAATCAAATTTCCAGCAAGAAGGCAGCCTTAATATTCAAGAAATTATCAAATTCAATGCAAGATGAGTGCTTAGACAAAACTTCCGGAACTTGGTGTCTCGGAAGTTTGATGGTGGCGAAGGCCAGGAAGAGGTTCAGCCTGTCAGTTCCCTCAGGCGCTGGTACATCAGGGAGATCCCCATTGCCACCAAAGCACCCACGATGATCCACTTCCAGAAATGGAAGAACAGGATCAGCGCGGTAATCATTGCCAGGATCAACGTGATGCGTCCCACCGTCTGGACAAAGGCGCCGCGCAAAAAAGACTCGGCTACCACGAACAGGATCAGGATGATCACCAGACTCGCCCAGATGTACTTCGGGGCTAAGAAAATGAGCGCCGCAATGGCAAACATCAACAAGCTCAGGCTGATAGCCGCCCAGGTTTCGGCGGCGCGGTCGAAGCGCAGCACCTGGGTCGAATCGTCCGGTTCGGCCAGGTGTCGGATGTGGGCGCGCGGGTCGTCTTGTCCGCCCGCTTTCATCTGGTTCAGCCGCCGGGTCAGCCCCTGGAGCAGTGCGGCATTTTCCAAGTACTCGCGGCGCAGGTTACGCACTTCTGCCGAGAGCGTGGTAATTTCCTTTTCCAGCGCGCTGTATTGTTTTGCCAGGTGCGGATTGCCTTCCATCCCTTTCAGTCTGGCACCCTTGGCCTGCAGTTCGCCGGCTTTCTCCGGGATCAGTTTTTCAAGTTCTGCCTGGCGCTGGGAGACTTTCTCACAATTGTCAGCGAGCATTTGCAGCATTTGCGGCGGCGGCGGGACTTTGTCGAGACCGGCGAACCCGAGCGGGTCATACCACGAACCGCGCGGCGAACCGTCCCGGTTATACATGGGACCCGCCGGAGCGTTCTCCCCGGAGATTGGGTCGCGGGCGAAAAGCCCCCACAACCCCCGATATTGACTCGCCCACGCCTTAGACTCGTCCATCAGTACCGGCGACCAGGTTTGCGGTTCGCCGGGGCCGATGCGGAGACCATCGCCGCGGGCGAAATCCACGAATGGGATGTGGAAGGTATTAATGGCCGGCTGGCCCAGTGTCTCCGTCCACAACCTGTTCCAGGTGCGGATCAGGCCCGAAAACCAGCCCGGCAGGGGCAGGTAAACTTCCGCCTGGTATTCGCCGCGCCGGAAATAGGAGGCATGTGACCCGGCTCCGGCAAAAATAACAGGATGGCTCTGTTCCGCTTTTTTGAGTTCTGCATGGTCGTCCCAACGGCGGCGCAGGTCATCACCCTTGAAATCGTGTGAGGCGTAGGCCGCCCATTCCGGGATGAGTTGTCCGTCAGCCTCGTACAAATAGATGGTAACCATCTCCCAGTCGGACTCGTGATCGTTGACGCCGTGGAAGCCGGAGCGCCAGCTGTTGAAGCAGAAGAAGAACCAATACTGGAGGATGGTCCAACCGTTATGACGCGTGACGCGGCCGTAGTAGGTGTACTGCCTGTCTTCGGTGAACATCTCGTTGTAGTCTATTTCCGCAGCCGCGGCTGTGGCAGCCGACACTTTGCCGCGCAGCAGGAACGACAGCGAGAACAGGCCGTCCAACAAGCGGGGCAGGATGCCGCCGCGTGCCAGGCGTCCAATCCCGGCACGGAAATAATCGCCGAGTTTTTGTCGCAGGAGCAACTGGTCGGCCAGTACCTGGGCAGACTCTGTCAGGCTGAGGGGCTCGATAAAACGCAGATAGCGGACCGAGCCGAACTCAGCCGAGCGGGATTCGATCAACTTCTCCAATGTGAGTTCGCCCTGCTTGACCAGGAGTTCATCGCGGCCATCCGGGTGATGTTCCCAGAGGCTGCATTCACTTATGTAGTGCTCAACGTCGGTCGGGAAGAATTGTTCGCCTTTGGTGTAATACACCACCGGCTCGAATTTGCGGAGCAGTTCCAGGTCCGAGGCAGTGACCGGAGCGGTTGGGCGATCAGAGGCTGGAGCCATCGTCCCTCCTTATTCCAAAAATGCGCTGTACCTCCGTAATATTAAGGGCAAAAGCGATGATGACATTGGATGCCATCACAGCGTAGTTGGGTTGGCTGTAGAAATAATCCACCAGGGAGATGATGAGCGAGGCGCCCGTCCAGGCCATCAGGAGCACCCAGCTCCAGCGGCGCAGGCGCAGAAAACCGATCAGGACGACGATCCCGGCCACTGACAGCACCAGATAGGTGGCGCTGGAGAGGAAGGCGCTGCCCAGAGCGGTCAACTTCCAGCCTGCAAAAAGCGGACCCGTGATGCCGTTTATGAAAACCTGGTTGCGGATCAAAGGTTCAAAAACCTGAACCAGGCGGATCAGAAAAAGCACCACGATCGCCACCGCAATCACAGTGACGGGAATTGGACTTTTCTTTTTGTCGCTTTTTTTCCTCTTTGCCATCGGGCACCTCTCAACAGCGGAGCAGGGAAAAGGTGTAGATAACTTCAGTTATGGATAGGTAAATTTTTTATTCAAAAAGCACCGTAGTGACGGCTTCAGCCGTCCATTTCCCGGGAAATAAGCGACTACACCTGCCCTGGCGGGCGGTGCCAGGGAAGTCGCTACTACAAGCCTTACCCATCATTTACATTAGATATGCAGCTTGCTGGTTAATGATTCTACCTCAGCCGAGGAGAAAAGGGGATAGAAGACGGATGACCGAGGACCGGAGACGGGGGACGATGTCCCCTGGCAGGGGTGGTATCCCCCTTGAACGGATATGCTGGGGGCCGTCACGGTTTTTGGATGGGAGATGGCGCGGGGACGCTGCGCAGGTGGCGGGGTCCGCTGGATGGGCATGCGAGGCCGCCGACGTCCCCGGGCTCTAAGGAGGAGTCGCAGTCGCCTCGAGGGGGTCGCGAATCCCCGCAAGCGCCTCCTCCCTATCTTCAATCAGCGACTGCATGTCCATGCCATACTCACCGGCGAGTATCCCCTCCACTTCGCCCACCGTCTGACTGATTGATGTCAGGTCGTCTCTAATATCTTGCAGCACCTGGGCTGCATCAGTGCTGCCATTCGCCCACCTCTCCAGCAACTCCCGCGTGTGCCTGTGTACAGCCAGTGCCGCTTCCCATTGAGACGCTCCCCATTGAGACTGGAGCCTGGCTGGCGGCGTTACGAACGGGATGATCCACTCCGTGCCGTCCGCCTGCCCGGAAAAGAAAAACACCGTTTGCTCCACATCGGACGGCGCAACATTCCCCGCAACAATCTGCTCGGCATTCTCGGAGGTTGCCTCGGCGTCGAACTCAATCATGACGACGACTAGGTGTGTCTGCAGAAGGCTTAACCGGACTTCTTCCGAGAGCACCACCTGTGTCGGAGTTGCCGTGGGCATCTTGGTCGCTCGCAGAGTGGCGGTCCCGGTGGGCGGTGCAAGCACCGAGGGGGGTGTGGGACTGCCCTGGGCGCTCGGGAGCACCCGGCAGGCTTCAAGGGACAACAGAGCAAGCAGCAAGAGCGTGAGCTTGAGCTTCGCAATCAGTTTCATCCGCAAACTACCTTTCGGAGCCAGACGCCAGTCATTGTTGGATTTTCCACTACGGCAAACCCTACGTGGGAGTAACGCTGGCAGCGGAGAAGCCGTGCCTGTCATGGACATGTTCCAGTCGGAAACAGGCCGTGTTCTACACTGGAGGTATACACGGCTTCCGAAAAACCCCGTTCGCTTTCCCGGGCCTACATCTTCTTTAGCAATTCAGCCTTCTTGCTCTGGAACTCCGCCTCGGTCAGCACACCGTGTTGGCGCAACTCGTCCAGGTCCGCCAGCACATCCGCAGCGCTGGGCGCCGGGCGGCCCAGCCTGGCTTCCGACGGAGCGCGCTCCAGCTTTTCCTTGGCGTTGATCATGGCGGTCTTGTAATGGATGGGCTGGCCGATGCGCTTGAAAATGTTCACGCCCAACTCGCTGGCGGTCAGGATTTCGATATCGCCGTAATCAAACATCCGTCCCAAGAAAGACTGGCTCATCTTCACGTCATTGACCTTCTCCAGCGAGGAATCGGTGACGTTCTTGCTGAACATGCCGGAGAGCTGGATCACGCGGCGGCTGGTCACCACGTACTTGCGCTTCGACCAGACGAGAACGTCCCAACACAGGCTGATCAGCGGGAAGACGAGCAGCAGGTATCCCAGCGCCATAAAAATATTCGGCACCCAGAAGGCCCAAATGATGGAAACCAACACAACCCACGCCACCATCAAAAGGATCTCGCTCAGAATTTTGCCCGCCAGCACCAGCCAGTGCTGATGGGTCACAAAAAGCACCTGCTCATTTTCGCCCAACAAGCTTTTTAGATAAGTGTCACTTATGGTTATTGTCTCCTATAGATTTGGTCTTGAAAAACTTCGCCAATCGCGAAGTTCCTGATGCTTCTCTCCTGCTTACCACGCTCTTCAAGGACCCCGGCAGACCCTCCCACACTCTTGCCCCGTGCGCGAGCGGCGCACCAAGCGAAGCGAACGTCCGCCTGCCCCGGTTCTTTCGGGGGAGCTGATGTTAGTCACCAATAAAATTATGTAATTTACATCCATGTCGCAACTACTACTTCTTGCATAAATGAGTCTACTGCAAAAAGGTCTTTAACACGAAGGACACGAAGTAAACAAAGGATAAGTGATAAAGGCTTTTCCTTCGTGCCCCTTCGTGACCTTTGTGTTTAGAT
>JAPLGV010000367.1 GCA_026389975.1 Chloroflexota bacterium | reverse complement strand
ATCTGGTTTAGGGTGATTTTTCCACCCTCCCTTTTGGGAGCCTGGGGATGAACCCGGCAAAATACCGTCGCTAGTTTATTACAAAGATCTAGAATTAGCTTATAGAGCATCATTTAAGCTATATCTTTACTTTCTCAATACCGTAATCCCTATCGCGACGACCGCTGCTATGACGGCTGTGATAGCAAACAGATACACCCAGCGCTTTGAGAGGATTTGGTGAAAGCCCTGATAGGCGGTTGTTGCCAGTCCGGTCAGAATTACCAGAGCCATCAGGTCCCAATTGCTCTCACCATAGAAGAACGCGCGGAATGCGACGACGAACATTAGTCCATAAGAAAGGACAATGTATCCCAAGCGATAGCTGGCGTTTTCGACCGTGACGGTTCGCTCATCATGCAGGATGGATTGGTTTTTCATGAGTGTAGTTATCTCCTTTCAGGAAAAATAACTCATCAATTGGCTTTTCGAGCTTATTGGATAACAGAAAAGCCAGGAGAGCCGAAGGGCAGTATTGCCCGGTTTCAATCGAGCTGATGGTTTGGCGGGTTACTCCCACAAGTTTGGCCAGTTCCTCCTGGGAGATATTCTTCTCAGCACGCGCCACTTTCAGCCGGTTTTCAAGTCTTATATCGCTCACGGTTCACATCCTTGTTTAAATCTTACCACTAATACAAAAGAATGTCAAGTAAACTAGGCAATATGTCCGTTATGTTAGTCGAATTGATAAATAAACTTGTCTATTCTTTGGTCTGAAATGGAGACGAAGGCGATGCCGGCAAACCCCAGACGCATGTATTCCATGTTGAGTTCTCATTCTCTCGTAGCCGAACTCAAGCATGTGCAGCAGACTGGCGATAAAATAGAGGTCCATCCGACGCACCCGCTATGACCATCCGCAATTACATTCTTATAATGATTGGTAAGTCTTACCCGTTGCGCCGCTGCCGCCAGACCGTTCGGCGGCTATCGTTCCTCCCTGTAATTGCACTATAAAAGGATAGATTTCCAATGAGAATAACTTCTGATGAAATTCGCCGACTCGGTGAGACTCAAAGTGTCGAGTTCAAAAAATCCTTAAGTCTCCAGAAGGAAGCTTTTGAAGCTTTATGTAGCATGATTAACACAAATAACGCGAAAGGTAAGGTTTTATTTGGAGTTGCGCCTGATAATTCAATTTGCGGAATTGAACCTGGTAATTTAGATATGGCTCAAAAATCTCTTGTTCAAAATATCCGTAATAAATTTGATCCACCAATAATTTGTAGCGTCGAGATACTTGAATGTGACGACAAATCGTTGATATTGCTTCAAGCCGAGAGAAATCCAGAAGTGACTTATCACGAATATGATGGTAAGGCTTATATTAGAGAAGGTTCAAGTAACCGGCAATTGTCTTATGAAGAGAAGCAGCAACTCTTAACAAGGCGGAATCGGGATAAGCATAATGGGCCTTGGAAGTGCGAGAACTGTGGGTCAGTAGTTGGAATACTAATAAGCATGGTTATTACCGACCAAGGGGTTAAAAAATCTTATGACTGTGAATGTGGTGGACAATTTTGGCCGATTTAATTCGAAGGTTTAAAAGTTGCCGAACAAAACGTGCAATGGACAGCGGGGATTCGCCCCGCTAAAATTGGATTATACTACGCTCAGGCAGTGTTCTGTTTCGACAGCAAGTGCATGTCCCGCCCCACTGCCACTAACGCTCACCGTTAGGCATAACCCAAGATTACACGTTCACACCCCTTTTTTCAGGTTTTAGGTCTCAACACCTTATGGGAAACAAAGTTGTCATTGCCATGTCTGGAGGTGTAGATTCCTCCGTCGCTGCGGCCTTGCTCAAACAACAAGGCTACCACGTTATCGGCATGATGCTGCGCCTGTGGAGTGAAACCGGCAGGGAAGAGTCCAATCGCTGTTGCACGCCCGACTCGATGGCGCTGGCGCTCGACATCCCTTTCTACGTTGTTGATGCGAAAGAACTTTTCTATTCGACCGTTGTACAATCCTTCCTGGATGGGTATGCTCAGGGTGTGACGCCCAATCCCTGCTTGATTTGTAACCGGCAGATCAAATGGGACTTCCTGCTCAACCATGCCCTTGCCCTCGGAGCGGATTATCTGGCGACCGGGCATTATGCGAAAAAGCAGGAGACGGAGGATGGCAAATGGCAGCTTTTACGCTCGACCGACCGTTCGAAAGATCAGTCCTATGTGCTGCACGTTTTGACACAGGAGAAACTGGCGAAGGCGCTCTTCCCGGTGGGGGAGTATCCCAAACCGGAAATCCGTAAACTTGCCGGGACCTTCGGCCTGCCCACCGCGGCCCGGTCTGATAGTCAGGATTTGTGTTTCCTGGCGGGGGAAGATTATCGTGAATTCCTGCGCCGCAACGCTCCGGAGATTGGCCATCCCGGTCCCATTCTGACCCGCGACGGGAAAACCCTGGGCGAGCATCAGGGACTGGCCTATTACACGATCGGCCAGCGCAAGGGACTGGGCGTTGCATTCCGCGTCCCGCTGTATGTGCTGGCGAAGGATGCTGCAACGAATACGCTCGTCGTCGGGAGCGAGGAGGAGTTGGGCTCGCGCGAATTGATCGCCAAAGATGTCAATTGGATTTCAGGGGAAGCGCCAACGGAATCATTTCGCGCGGAAGTTAAGACACGCTATACGGCCAGGGAGGCCTGGGCCGAGATCACGCCGCTCGACGTTAACCGGCCGGGCGAGACTTTGCGCAACCTCAGAGTCCGCTTTGACGCGCCGCAGCGGGATATTACACCCGGACAAGCCGCCGTCTTCTATGATGGCGATTTGGTCCTCGGCGGCGGGATGATTATATAATCTGCGTATAGCCAGTTTATGATATACTTGACATAATCGAGAAAAATATGACTCCTCCCGCCATTTTCTTTGGAATTGTTCTTTCTACAGTTTACGGCACCGCCTTCCACTTCTGGAAAGGTGGCAGCCTCTACCGGCTATTCCTTTACGTCATACTGTCCTGGCTGGGATTCTGGACCGGACACATTGTTGGCGGAGCGCTCGGCTGGAGTTTCGCGGCCGCCGGGCCGATCAATGCCGGGATGGCGACCCTCGGTAGTGCGGTTTTTCTGTTTGTTGGAGAATGGTTGAGCCGGGTCGAAATTACTAATAAAAAGTAATTCATTAGCCTTCTACTGCTTCTTGCATAAATACGTGAACTTTGAACAATCAAAGTAAAGGTAATTACAGCAATTTTGGTTCACATCTTAGCGCAGTACCCTGAAATAATAAATTCCTCCCCGGCGTGGGGAGGAATTTTTGGGTTCAATTGAGAGATTACAGGGGTTTGACGTGAGCTGCCTGCAGACCCTTGGGTCCTTCTTCGACTTCGAACTCGACCGCCTGGTTTTCCTGAAGGGTGCGGAACCCATCGGACTCTATGGCGCTATAGTGGACGAAAACGTCCGGGCCGCCTTCGCGTGCGAGGAAGCCGTAGCCCTTCGACGCATTGAACCATTTGACCGTACCGGTCACACGCTCTGCCATGTTATTGCTTCTCCTTACGTGAACAAAAAAAGAATAGGATAGGGGTGTTCGGTATTCAGTGCGGTCGAGGTGCTGCGGCGATGTGTTTTTAAAAAACACCGACCCTTGTGGATTGCTCTTGGGCCGGCTCCCTGCGATTCCAGCACGAACACTTACCACCTACACGACACATTTTATCTGTCGGGTCAGAATTCGTCAAGACTTTCGTGATAAGATTACAGGGTACTGCGCAAAAATGTGAACCCAAATTGCTGTTATTGCTTGTATTTTGATCGATAAATGTTCATGGTTTTATGCAAGAAGCAGTAATTATAAATACCGAAAGGACAGCCCCATGCCTGTTCGAATAGAATCCTTCCTCTCTGCCCGTTTGCATCTCTCTCCTCAACTTGTAGGAGACCGGATATATTTTGTCAGCAACCTTTCGGGACGCCTGAGCCTGTACGCCATGTACTACGGCGGGTCGGTGCCTGAACCGCTCTTACCTCCACACCTTTCCATGCAGAACCCGGACCTGGTCGGCGGGTACTCGTTCTATGTCTTCCCACTGCTCGACAAGATCCTCGTCATGCTCGACCACGACGGGGATGAGAACTATCAGCCGATGCTGATACCGCTCAAAGGCGGATTCCCCGAACCGGCATTTGACAATTTCTTTACGAAACACCGCGTTCATCTGACCGATTGTGACATCGAGAAGAACATCGTCTATTTCAACGCCGAACGACGCGACAAAGGTATCCAGGAAGCCTACCGCGGCGACCTGCGGACGAACAAGCTCACCAAGCTGGATGAATCCGAGTGGGGTGCCTTCCCTTCCGGCCCAAATGAAGACCACAGCCGAATCATGCTTGGGGAAGGTTACTCGGCTGGTGACAGCGTCCTGTGGATGCTGGAGAACGGGAAGAAGAGTCTGTTGTTTGGCAAGCCGATTGAACAGCGCAAGGAAGGGGAAACTGTGCCGCCCAACGGACTGGGGGCATCCGTCTGGACACCATCCGGGACCGGGGTGCTGGTGACGAGCGCCCTGTTCGACGATAAATACAGCCTGGGCGTGATTGACCTGTCCAAACCGGGCGAGATCCAACCTGTCCAACTG
Organism: Chloroflexota bacterium; assembly: GCA_026389975.1. Taxonomy (GTDB): domain Bacteria; phylum Chloroflexota; class Anaerolineae; order Anaerolineales; family Villigracilaceae; genus UBA877. Next base: position 3,225 of record JAPLGV010000367.1, on the reverse strand, counting down.
GAGGGGTTCCTGCACACCGGTGCAGGCGAGATGAATGGCCTCTCGCACCTGAAAGGGACCCATTACACCGTCGGCTTCAATATTGACGGTTGTTCGTGGGAGTATGAGGGCATCTACAACGAAGCCAAGCGCGTTATGACGCTCAAGTACACCCTGGTAGGGGAGGGCGACCTCTCGGACGGCAAATTGGAAAGCATCTACTATGACAGGAAAGGCGAACGCTTCGTACTGTCGTTTTCCACCACTGTCAGCCCGACCCAGATTTACACCGTGGAAGGCAAAGACCGCGAGACCATCGTCATTCATACCGAGGAACGCATCCTGGGTATCCCCGAAAACCATCTCTCGAAGGGTGAAGACGCCTCCTTTGTTTCCCACGATGGCATGCGCGTCTCAGCTCGCCTTTACCTGCCGGCCGAAAATCTCGGTTACAAAGGTCCGCGCCCGTTGGTTTACTACATCCACGGCGGGCCGCAGAGCCAGGAGCGCCCGGACTTGGCCTGGTTCTCGATGCCGCTCATCCAGTTCCTGACCCTGCGCGGGTTTGCCGTCTTTGTGCCGAACGTACGCGGCTCCAGCGGCTATGGCCTGAAATACATGAAACAGGTGGACCGCGACTGGGGCGGGCAGGACCGCCTCGACCATGTCCACGCGATGACGAAGGTCTTACCAAAAGACAAACGCCTGGACGTGAAGCGCGCCGCAGTGGTGGGACGTTCCTACGGCGGTTTCATGACCCTGACCCTGGCCGGCCGTCACCCTGACCTGTGGTCTGCCGCGTGCGATATGTTCGGACCCTACGATCTGAACACCTTTTGCGAGCGCATCCCGGAGACGTGGAAACCGTACTTCAAGATTGCCCTCGGCGACCCGGCGACCAGCGAAGGACGCTCTTTCCTGACCGAGCGTTCGCCCATGACGTATCTGGAGGACCTGTCCTGCCCGATGCTGGTCATCCAGGGGCGCAACGACCCGCGCGTGGTGGCGAAGGAGTCCGAAGAGTTGGTGGCTGACTTGAAGAAGAAAGGCAAGGATATCGAACTGCTGGTCTTCGAGGATGAAGGCCATGATGTCTTGAAGTATACCAACCGCGTCACCTGCTACAATGCCATCGCCGATTTCTTTGCGAAGTATTTGAAACCGTAGGGGCGACCTTTATGGTTGCCCTGGGCGGGGATGAACCCTGCCCTTACCATTGGAAAAATATGCCCTGGAATTTGAACACCACTCACGCCGCTGCCGGTGACCTGGCCCTCCTGGTCGGTCTGCGGCACAAACACTTTATCTTTCCCATCCTTCCCGGCGGGACGTACCACACCCACCGCGGCATCCTGTCCCACGATGATTTGATTGGCAAGCCCTGGGGCACGCAGGTCTTCAGCCACCAGGGTGCGCCTTTCTTCATGCTGCAACCGTCGCTGGCCGACCTGCTGGTTGACCTGAAACGCAGCACGCAGATCATGTATCCGAAGGACATCGGCTTCATCCTGATCAGCCTGTCCATCGGGCCGGGGCAAACCATCCTCGAAGCCGGGACCGGTTCCGGGTCCATGACGGTAGCACTGGCTTACGCAGTCGGTCCACAGGGACGCGTCGTTACCTACGAGAAGCGCCCGGAGTTCCAGAATCTGGCGCGCAAGAACTTGGAACGCTTGGGGCTGGACTTGCGGGTGAAGTTCAAGCTGGGCGATATTGCCGACGGCATGGCCGAGACGAACGTGGATGCCTGTTTCCTGGATGTACCCAACCCGTGGGATTATGTCCGGCAGGTGCGCGCCGCGCTCAAGCCGGGTGGCTTTTTCTGTAACCTTGTGCCGACCTTCAACCAGGTGGAGAGACTGCTTTACGTTTTGCGGCGGGAGCATTTTGCCTTCGTTGAAGTGTGTGAACTCCTGCTGCGTTACTACAAGCCGGAGCCGACCCGCCTGCGTCCCACCGACCGGGATGGTGGCGCACACCGGCTTCCTGACCTTCGGTCGGCGCATTGAGCCGAGCGAGGATGAACGCGCGAAGGAGTTGCTGGAGGAAACGGGCGGCAGATCAAAAATTGAAGATGCGGATTCTGAAGAATATTACTCGCTTGGCGAGAGAATCCCGTCCCCGCCGAGCGCATGACTGCCCTGTCCGCCAGAGGCTTCACCGGTCTCGGTAGGGATTTGGTATGATATAATGTCATACCGGAGACAGAAATGAACAACAGCAAAATTGCTATTACGATTGACAAGAATTTGCTTTTACAGGTGGATCGCCTGGTCGGCGAACACCGCTTTCCCAACCGCAGCCGCGTTTTTCAAGAGGCGGTGCGTGAGAAACTGGCGCGCATCGGGGTCGGCCGCTTGGCGCGCGAAGCGTCCAAACTGAATCCACAGTTCGAGCAGAAACTGGCGGAGGAAGGCCTGGAGTTCGCGGGGGACGAATGGCCCGAATATTAAGGGGCGATATTCTCTGGGCCGATCTCAATCCAACGCGCGGCTCCGAACAGGCCGGTCTGCGGCCGGTTGTGGTGATCAGCCATGATGTGTTCAATGAGCGTTCAGGAACAGTCATCGCGTTGGCAATCACCAGCCAGCCGCAGCAGGCAGGTTTTCCGCTGACCCTTGAGTTGCAAAATGCGAATATGCCGAAGCAATCCTGGGTGAAGATCAGCCAAATCCGTACGCTTTCCATTGAACGATTGGGTAAGAAAATCGGGCAGTTGTATCCTGAAATTCTAGATCAACTCGTTGAAGGCCTAAACGAGATTATCGCCTGATGATTGCGGCATCGTCCCGCGAGCCTTGTGATTCATCCCCAGGCGAAAAAATCAAAAGAGGAGTCAAAATATGTTCCGACGACGCGGTTTTGTTCGATCCTTCGGACACTCCCCCCATCCCTGATATTCCTCCCGCTCTTCGGCGGGCCAACGAACTGATGGCGATCATGCCCCCCGATCTGACAGAAGCCAACATTGCGGAATGCCTGCGCCTTGCCTACCAGCAAGGCGTAGTCGCCTCCACCGACGGTTACGCTGAAATGTACGCAGGCGCGCTGTTGAAATGCGCGGCGGTGCTGATCCCGCTCGTCTGGTGGAAAGACGAGTGGCATCTCGTTTTTACCCGCCGCACCGAGGCTATCGAACATCACAAGGGACAGGTCTCCTTCCCCGGCGGCAGCTGCAATGCAGACGAGACCACCCCGGAGCAGACCGCTTTGCGCGAGGCCGAAGAAGAGATCGGGCTGAAATCG
>JAPLGV010000172.1:8272-13232 GCA_026389975.1 Chloroflexota bacterium | reverse complement strand
TGGCTTTTGGCATAAGCGCTCCTATCATTTTTTTTTACCACGAAGGACACAAAAGGTCCTAAGGTTTTCCTTCGTGCACCTTACCCTTCGGGTATGATGTCGTGTCCTTTGTGGTAAGAACGGATTTGAGAGTTTCCACCAACAAGTCGTGCTCGATTTTATGTATGCGGTCTTCAAACTTCTCCAGCGACTCATCCGGGCGAAAAATAATTTTCCGCGTCCCCAGCACCGGCCCCACATCCACCCCCTCATCAGGGACGAGATGCACCATCACACCAGTTTTTTCAATCTCGCCCTTCTGCCAGGCTTCGTAAGCGCGTTCGATGGCGTGCGTACCGGGGAAGGTACCGGGCAGGGCTGGGTGCAGGTTGAGCACCCGGTTCGGGAACTGATCGAGGAAGGCCGAGGTCAGGATGCGCATCCAGCCCGCCAGCACAACCCAGTCTGGCCGATACGCGGTGACCGTCTCCGCCAGTTGGGCATCATAGGTGCGCCGGTCCTGGTCTTTGAACTTTTCCAGCACAATGGCCGGGACACCCGCCTGCCGGGCTCGCTCCAGCCCATACGCATCCGCTTTATTCGAAACGACCGCCACCACCCGCGCGGGCAGTTCGCCGCAGGCGCAGGCGTCCAGGATGGCCTGTAGATTCGAGCCGTTTCCAGAAACCATCACAACGAGCCTTGGGAGGTCAGAGTGAGACATATCAATAACGGCAATTGTTACTCGTTATTCGGAATTTGTAAATCGCAGCCTGAAACGAATACCGGATCACGATTTACGAATAACGCCTAATGGTGGAAAAGCCTTACGCCCGAAAATACCATCGTCATCCTGTATTCATCGCATGCCTGGATGACCACATCGTCCCGGTTGGAGCCGCCGGGCTGGAGCACGTACTTCACGCCGCTCAGCGCCGCCCGGTCAATCGAGTCGCGGAACGGGAAAAACGCGTCCGAGCCAAGCACCACACCAGTCATGCCGTTCAGCCAGGCGCGTTTTTCTTCGTGCGTGAGTTGAACGGGAATCTCGGTGAAGACTTCACCCCAGGCGGCTTTCTCGGCCTCAGTCACATCTGGCTGGAGGAACTGGTCAATGGCGTTGTCCCGGTCGGGGCGTTTAACGGCGGGGCGGAACGGGAGCGAGAGAACGCGCGGATGCTGGCGAAAGCGCCAGAGGTCCGCTTTCATACCGGCTAGACGGGTACAGTGGATACGGGACTGCTGTCCGGCTCCCACGCCGATGACCTGTCCATCCAGCGCAAAACAGACTGAGTTCGACTGGGTGTACTTCAGCGTAATCCATGTCACCATCATGTCTCGGATGACGGGCTCGGGTAATTCCTTGTTCTGCGTGACAATATTCTTGAAATCGTCACGCGTCACCGACCGGTCGTTGCGGCGCTGCTCGAAGGTGATGCCGAAGACTTCGCGCCTTTCCAGCGCGCCGGGTTCGTAAGCCGGGTCCATCTGCAAGACCACGTACTTGCCTTCTTTTTTCTTGCACAAAATCTCCAGTGCTTCCGGTTCGTAGGCTGGGGCAATGACCCCGTCCGAGACTTCGTGCGCCAGCATTTTCGCCGTCGGCACATCGACCGTGTCCGAGAGTGCCACCCAGTCGCCGAAGGATGACATCCGGTCCACGCCGCGGGCGCGGGCGTAGGCCTCGGCCAAAGGCGAGAGTTCCCGCCCGGTTACGGCATAAATCTCTTTCAACGTATCCGTCAGCGGGACAGCCGCCACCGCCGCGCCGGACGGGCTGACGTGCTTGAACGAGGCCGCCGCCGGGAAGCTAAGCGACGCCTTGAGTTCCCGTACCAACTGCCAGGAGTTGAGCGCGTCCAGCAGGTTGATGTAACCAGGGTTGCTGTTGAGCACCTGCAGCGGCAGGTTGCCAGCATCGACAAAAACCCGCGCCGGGGTCTGGTGCGGGTTACAGCCGTAACGCAGAGCGATTTCTTTCGCCATCAATAACTCCTCACTTCAAAATGATTTTTCGGCTTCCGGCGACCAGCTCCCCGATGACCCAGGTTTCCTCGGGAATGGATTTCTGGAATGCCGACACATATTTTTTATCCACAATGACGACCATGCCGCTGCCCATGTTGAAGACGCGGTACATCTCCTCAACGGAAATGCCGCCGCGCTGCTGGATGAGCCGGAACAGCGCCGGGACTTGCCAACTGCCCGTGCGGATGACGGCGTCCACCCTCCTGGGCAGGACGCGCGGAATGTTCTCGATGAACCCGCCGCCGGTCAGGTGCGCCAAGGCTTTGACCAGTTTCAGGTGCGGGTACAAAACGTTGTAATACGAACGGTGCGGGGCGAGCAGGGCGTCTGCCAGGGGAATGCCCAGTTCCGGGAAAACCGTATCGAGCGAAACATCGGCGAATACACTGCGGATGAGTGAGAAGCCATTGGTGTGTGGTCCGCTCGAGGTGAGGCCGATGACCACGTCACCTGGGCCCAGGCCCGGGTCCGGGCGGATGCGGTTGCGCTCCACCACGCCGACGATCGTCCCAGCCACGTCAAACTCCCCATCGGCGTACACGCCCGGCATTTCCGCCGTCTCGCCGCCCAGCAGGGACATCCCGGCTTCCGTGCAGGCCTCAGCGATCCCGGTCACCACCTCGACGGTGATTTCGGGGGTCAATTTCGAGGTGGCAAAATAGTCCAGGAAAAACAGCGGACGGGCGCCCTGCACGAGGATGTCGTTGATGCAGTGGTTGACGATGTCGTGCCCAATCGGGCGATAACACCCGGTCGCGGCGGCCAGCTTGACTTTCGTCCCGACCCCGTCGGTGGAAGCGACAAGCACCGGGTCTTTCATCCCCTTCAGCGCCGCGGCGTCGAACAGGCCGCCGAACGACCCGATGCCTGCCAGCACGGCCGGGGTGTAAGTGGCCTGCACGGCGGACTTCATCAATTCGACGGCGCGGCTGCCAGCATCAATGGAGACACCGGAGGCCGCGTAAGCCAATTTCTTGAGGGCGCGCTGGGCAATGTCACGCCGGAACTGCATGCCTTCGAACGAGATTTTTTCGACGACCGAATAGACGCGTTTTACCGCCGCTTCGAGCGAATCATCCCAGGCGGTCACTCCCAGCACTCGCCCGCCGGCAGTGACGATCTTGCCGCCCTCCTGGCGTGTACCGGCGTGGAAGCAAACCCCGTGCTCGAACTCGTCACGCGAGCCGCACACCAGTTTGCCGTAGACCTGTTTGCCGGGATATCCTTCGGAGGCCAGCATCACGCAGACTGCCGCCCCGCTTTTCCAGCGGATGTTCACATCGGCAAGGTGACCGTCCACGCAGGCTTCAGCAATTTTCACCAGGTCTGTTTCGAGTAACGGCAGGACGGCCTCGGTCTCGGGGTCGCCGAAGCGGCAGTTGAATTCCAACACTTTCGGCCCATCTGCAGTCAGCATCACCCCGGCATACAACACACCGACAAACGGGCAACCTTCTACCCGCAGCCCCTCCACCGCCGGTTGCAGGACTGTTTCGACGATTTTCGCCACCATCTCCGGCGGGCAGACCGGCGCCGGAGCGTAGGCGCCCATCCCGCCCGTGTTGGGACCGTGGTCGCCGTCCAGCAGGCGTTTGTGGTCCTGCGCCGGGAGCATCGGGACGACCGTCCGGCCATCGGTGAAAGCCATCAGCGAGACTTCCGGTCCGCTCAGGCGCTCCTCGATGACCACTTCCTCCCCGGCCGCGCCGAAATCGCGCCTGACCATGACCACGTCCAGCGCGACCAGCGCTTCGGCTTTCGTCTCCGGCAGGATCACACCTTTGCCTGCCGCCAGACCGGAAGCCTTGATGACCACTGGATAATCCACCTGTTCAAGATAACGTACCGCTTCGGCGTGGTTTTTGAACAACGCGTAGCGCGCCGTCGGGATGCCGTGGCGGGCCATGAATTGTTTGGCGAAAGACTTGGACGACTCAATCCGTGCCGCAGCCATGCGCGGACCGAAACAACGGACTCCCTCTGCGGAAAGCGAGTCCACAATCCCCGCCGCCAGCGGCGCTTCCGGCCCGACGATGACCAGTTCGATCCGTTTTTCGCGACACAACGCCATCATTGCCGGATGGTCGTCTGAATTATCGGCTAAGTTTTCCCCGAGTGACGCCGTGCCCGGATTACCGGGCAGGATATAGAGTTTGCTTAGTTTTGGCGATTGGGTCACCTTCCAGGCAATGGCATGTTCCCGCCCGCCGGAGCCGATCAGGAGGATATTCATAAGATCACCGGATGCCCTTTTCGAACCCGGTCTTGACTGTTTCCAGGTCCACCGGCAGCGGATACTCGCCGGTAAAACAGGCCTGGCAGTAACCGTCAGCACTCCCTACAGCCTTCATCATGCCACCCAATGAGAGATATGAGAGACTATTAGCATTGACATACTTGCGGATTTCCTCCACCGTCCGCTGGTGAGCGATCAGGTCATCTTGCTTCCCCATGTCCACACCCATGAAGCAGGGACTGGTGATGGGCGGACAGGTAATCCGCACATGGACTTCGTCCGCGCCGGCATCTTTCAGCAGTTTGATGAGCGGGCCGGTGGTATTGCCACGCACGATGGAGTCGTCAATCATGACCACGCGCTTATTGAGCACGTTCTCGTTGATGACGTTGAACTTTAACGCCACCCCACGCTTGCGCAGCGAATCGGTCGGCTCGATGAACGTCCGCCCTACATAGCGGTTCTTGATGAAGCCGTCGTTATACAGGATGCCCGACTCTGAGGCGTAACCGATCGCGGCCGGGATGGACGAGTCTGGCACTGGGATGACCACGTCTGCTTCAGCGGGGTACTCGCGCGCCAATTCGCGGCCAAGGTTCTGCCGCACCTGGTGGACGCTCTTCCCGTCCCAGACCGCGTCCGGGCGCGAGAAGTAGATCATCTCGAAAACGCAGCGCGCCAGTGGCTGGCCAGGCTGGATGGCCTGGGTAACGACCC
>JAPLGV010000172.1:0-8236 GCA_026389975.1 Chloroflexota bacterium | reverse complement strand
AGCCGCGGACCCGCCGCTGGGCAGTACTCCCGCGCTCAACGGGCGCACCCCCCACGGGTCCCGCACCGCATACACACAATCGCGAGTCAGCACCATCAGCGAGTACGCCCCCAGCCAGCGTTCCATGGCGTGCCGGATGCGCTCCACCCAGGTGCCGCCCCCGTTGCGGGCCAGCATCATCGTCATCACTTCGCTGTCTGAAGATGACGACATGCCCACCCCATGCGCCAGCAGTTCCTCCCGCAGTACGGCCGAGTTGATCAGGTTGCCGTTGTGCGCCAGCGCCAGCGGCCCGTGGATGGTCTCGATCATGAACGGCTGGGCATTGCGCGCCGACGACGAACCGGTAGTCGAGTAACGCGTGTGGCCAATAGCAAAATGCCCCTTGAGTTCGTCGAGCGTGCTCGGGCGGAACACCTGCGCCACCAATCCCACATTTTTATACATGGACATGCTCTGCCCGTCCGCCACGGCAATGCCCGCCGCCTCCTGGCCGCGGTGCTGGAGGGCGTAAAGCCCAAAGAATGCCATGCGCGCCACATCCTCGTTTGGAGCGAAAATGCCGATCACGCCGCATTCGTCATGGGGATGGTCGTCGTAGACAGGACTCATTGGAGCGACTGGTCATCTTGTAAGATTTTATCGGCGGCCCGTTTCTGGGACGCGGTCACGGCTGCGCGTACACCGGCATCCACCAGGCCGAGAATTTTCGCCGCCAACAGCGCCGCGTTGGCCGGTTCCAGCACGAGGGCCGGCGCAATCCCCGAAGGCATCCGTAGGGATGAGAAAACGTCCGCCCCGCTGAACGCGTCCGGCGGCGGCGGGCAGGCGATGACCGGCGCGCTGACCGCCCCATCCGTGAACCCGCTCAGGGCGTTGCTCCGCCCCGCAACAGTGATATACACCTTCGGGCGCGGATCTGCTTCGTGTGCGCGCAAGACAGCGAGCACGTGCTCAGGAGTCTTGTGCGCCGAGGCCACCCGCAGGCTGACTTCCAACCCGTAGCCTTTACAGGCTTCGGCGATTTTCTGGCAGTGTTCCAGGTCAGCTTTGGAACCCATCAGGATAATAGCAACTGGTTTGTTCATTTGGCCTTTCCTGCTCTAGTTATCGATTATATCGGCTATGCACAAATTTTCTGCCAACCTCGGTTCGACCGGGTACGCCGCCGGCACGAACACCTGCCCGGTCAGCATCTCGTAAATGGCAATGTACCGCTGGCTGGCAGCAGCCCACAGGGCGGGCGGCATGGCTGGGATTTCGCCGTCGCCGCGGAAACCTTTTTCGGCATAGGCGATGCGGATAAATTCCTTGTCGAAGTTTTCCGGTTCTTCCCCTGCCCCGAAGCGGGTGGCGTAGATATCTGCCTCCCAGAAACGGGACGAGTCGGGGGTGTGGACTTCGTCAATCAGCATCACCGTCCCGTTGGGAGCGCGGCCGAATTCGTATTTGGTATCCACCAGGATGAGACCGGCTTTCTGTGCGATTTGCTGTCCGCGTTTGAAGATTGCGAGCGCGGCAGACTGGATCTGCCCCCAGGTCGCCGCGTCGAGATAACCCTTTTCCGTTACCTCGGCACAGGTTAAACGCTCATCGTGACCGGTCGAGCCGCCTTTGGTAGTGGGTGTGATGATCGGTTCTGGCAGGGCTTCGTTTTTCCGCAAACCTTCCGGGAAGTGGTAGCCGTAGATGTCGCGCTCGCCGAGCGAGTAGCGGTACCACAGTGCGGTGGAGGTCACGCCGGTAATGTAGCCGCGCACAATCACCTCGACGGGGAACGGCTGCGCCTCGGTCACGATGGCAGCATTCGGGTCAGGCAAAGCAATCAGGTGATTAGGGATCAAGTCTCGGGTCTGCTCGAACCACCAGGCGGCAAGCTGGTTCAGCACCTGTCCCTTATACGGGACGGCGGCCAGGACGCAGTCAAATGCCGAAAGCCGGTCGGTGGTGACGATGAGTCGTTTCCCGTCTGGCAAGTTGTACCATTCGCGGACTTTGCCGACTGCGCGCCCGTCGAGGGGCAAGTCAGTGCCTTCGAAGGCCTGAGGAAGGAGTTTGAGCAATTCATCTTTGGCAATCATAGTGCCTCTGCATATTTCACGCCCTTTCTGAATAAGGGCAGACCGCTACCCATTGTCAGACCGCGCGTCCATCGCGGGTGCTGGTGCGGATGGATGTGATTCTCCGGGTGCGGCATCAGGCCAAGGACGTTGCCCGCCGGGTTGCAGAGTCCGGCAATGTCGAGAAGCGAGCCGTTGGGGTTGGCAGGATACTCGCCGTTTGCGGGAGAACCGTCGAGGTGGGCGTAGGTGAGGGCAATTTGGTTTAGAGAGGAGAGAGCTGAGAGAAGAGATTGGTCCGAGGTCTGGAAATTGCCTTCACCATGGGCAATGGGGCATTCGATAGTTTCTGATAAGCCTTTTGTCCAAATGCAATTCTGAGAGCCCGGGCGCAAAGAAACCCAACGACATTCAAAATGTCCTTTTGCATTGAAAGTCAATGTCGTGGTCGCGTCACTGCTCTCCATTCCCTGTTTTCTATTCCCTGGTAATATCCCTGCTTTTACTAATGCCTGGAAACCGTTGCAGATGCCGATGACCGGCCTGCCGCTTTCTACAAAGGCGCGGATTTCGTCCGCGAAATAGGCTTTCAGGTCGAGGGCCAGCAGTTTCCCGGCGCCCAACGCGTCGGCGTAGGAGAAACCGCCGGGAAGGACGAGCAGTTGGAAGTCCGAGAAATGCCGCTTGCCGAGGCGGAGATGGTTGAGCGGCACGAGGACCGGGTCCGCCCCGGCGATGGACAGGGCCTCAGCCACATCGTAGTCACGGTTGGTGCCGTAAGCCTGGAGGATGAGTGCGGTTGGTTTTGTGGTCATTGGAGAGGGGTGTTCCATGCGGTGACAAGGGCAGTGATGGGAATGGTAATTTGTAATTCGGTATTCGTCCGGATGGAAAGGGTGGGCGCGTCTGTCACTGTTCCGAGATGGACGACAGGCAGACCCGTAAACAGGGCTTCAAAGGTCTCGGCCTTGTCAGGCTCGACTTCCACCAGCAGGCAGCCTGTCGTCTCGCCGAAGAGACCCCGGACCGGGTCGCGCGGACCAAGATCGAGGTCCAACCCGAGGCGGCCGCCGATGCACATCTCCGCCGCGGCGACAGCCAGTCCGCCTTCGGACAGGTCGTGGCAGGAGCGGATAAGTCCCTGTTTGGTGCACGCGTGCAAGGCACGGTAAACTTTCGGGGTATTGGTCGCAAGCGTCGGGACAGGATCATGTGAAATGTCGGGAGCAAGGAGTGCGAAGTGACTGCCGCCGAACACCGGGGCGAACTCGCCAACCAAGAAGAGCAGGTTGCCCGCCTGCTTCAAGTCCATTGTCACGGCTTTGGCGATATCGGGGATGAGGCCAATGGCAGAAATCAGCAGCGTGGGCGGGATGGCGTGACGCTGGCCATCGGCGCCGAGGTACTCGTTGTTGAGCGAGTCCTTGCCAGAGATGAAGGGTGTGCCGAAAAGCAGCGCGCCGTCGTGACAACCGCGGGCCGCCTCCACCAGCGAACCGAGCGTTTCAGGGCGCAGGGGGTCGCCCCAGCAGAAGTTGTCGAGCACGGCGATGCGCGCCGGGTCCGCACCGACTGCGACCGCGTTGCGGATGGCTTCGTCCAGAACGGCGAGGGCCATACGGTGGGCATCGCACTTGCCATATTCGGGATTGAGTCCGTTGGAGAGCACAATGCCGGTTTTACCGGTCGTGCCAATCGGCTTGACGACAGCCGCGTCGGAAGGCGCGTCCGCTTCCAGACCTGCCAGCGGTTTGACCACCGTACCGCCCTGGACTTCGTGGTCGTAGAGGTGGATGATGGAGGCTTTGGAGGCAATGTTCGGGTGGGAAAGGAGTTTGAGAAGGGTTTCAGCAAGAGAACCCCCACCCAACCCTCCCCCGTCGGGACGGGGGAGGACAAGGGAGGGGGTTGAAAAAATCGCTTTGAGCTGTCGTTGCGGTATCCCTTCATGCAAGAACTCATTCGCCAAGTCCAGCACCACCTTGTTGTCATATCGCACCACCAGCCGGCCGGAACCGGTGAATTCACCAATCTCGGTCAGTTCGGTGTTGTAGGTATCGCATAATTCCTGCAAAGCAGGGATGTTCTCCGGCGGGACAGCCACGACCATGCGCTCCTGGGCTTCGGAGAGCCAGATTTCCCACGGGGTCAGGCCGGGATATTTCAGGTGGACGTGTGCCAGGTCCACGTCCGCGCCGATGGATGATGCCATTTCCCCAACTGCGGACGAGAGTCCGCCCGCGCCGCAGTCGGTGATGGCCGTGTACAGGCCGCGGTCACGCGCCGGGAGCAGGACATCCACCAGTCCCTTCTCGATGATCGGGTCGCCAATCTGCACCGACGCGCCGGAGACTTCGCCGGTCTGGGCGTCCATTGTCATTGAGGAGAAGGTCGCCCCGCGCAGGCCGTCGCGCCCCGTCCGGCCACCGAGCACGATCACCCGGTCGCCGCGCCGCGGTGTGCGGACGTGGCGGCCCTTCGGGGCGAGGCCCACTGTCCCGCAAAAGACGAGCGGGTTGGCAGTATAACCGGGGTCGAACCACAGCGCGCCGTTCACGGTCGGGATACCCATCTTGTTGCCGTAGTCCTGCACACCTGCCACCACGCCCGACAAAATCCGGCGCGGGTGCAGCACACCCACCGGCAAGTCGCTGAAGCTCGCCGACTGCGGCCCAAAGCATAGCACGTCGGTATTGGCAATCGGTTTGGCTGATACGCCCAGCACGTCCCGGACCACGCCGCCCACGCCAGTGTTCGCCCCGCCGAACGGCTCAATCGCAGAGGGGTGGTTGTGCGTCTCCACCTTGAACGACACTTCGAACTCGTCGTCGAAGTCAATGATGCCGGCGTTGTCCACAAAAGCCGAGCGCACCCATGGAGCAGCGATTTTATCGGTGGCAGATTTCAGGTAGGTCTTGAGGAGAGAGTCAATTTCTCCCTCATCCCCCCGCCCTTCTCCCGAGGGGAGAGGAGAGGCAATTGTGATCTTTGCCTTGAACGTTTTATGCCCGCAGTGCTCGGACCAGGTCTGGGCGATGGCTTCGAATTCGACGTCGGTCGGGTCGCGGCCTTCGGACTGGAAGTAGGCCTGGATTGCTTTCATCTCGGCCAGTTCCAGCGCGGCGCGGCGTGACCCGGAAACTGCCAGCAGCTCCGAGTCGCTCAGCCCACGCAGATGGATGGTCTCCACCTCCCCGCTCGAGGCGGCCTCCTGCGGGAAGGATGGGGAAATCGAGCCCTTTTTCCAGCGCTGAATGGTCGGGTTGGCAAGCAAGCGGCTCGCCAGTTCGCCCGCTTGTTCCTGATCCAGCCCTTCGAGAAGGAAACGCGAACCCGTAGCCGCGCGGTGGACCCCGTCAAAGCCCAGTTCGTGCGCGGCGCGGATGAGCTGCGCGGCAACTGGGTCGGTGACGCCCGGGCGCAAGGCCACCTCCACGAAAACGGTGGCAGTCCCCTCGTCTTCGCTTGGGGCAGGCTCTGGGTCCGACACCGCCCCGGGAAGTTCGTACCAGTCCGCCGTCTGCGTGACCGGGTCGGATAAAATTTTGAGAGCCAACTGCCTGCATTCCTCCGGCGACAGTTGGCCCTCGATAAAGTAGATGTCCTGGCAAGTTATCAGTTTGAGTTTCTCGACCCCCAGCGCATGGGCATCGGCAAGCAGGGCATCGGAGCGCGGGTCGGGTTGGTTGAAGCGAATCACGAAGCGATAGATGGGCATGGGCGGGATTGTACTATAGGGACATTGTCTAGTCAAACCGCATGACAAATATCATTGAGTTTGACCAGCCCCCCGAAAACTGGTCCACCTTTTATGTTAGGAGCGAGACAAGAAGATGGTCAAACTGAAACTCCCCACCTCTAAGCGGGGGGTTTGCGGCGGCCTTCGGTAAGACGAGTTTTTGGGGATTCCCGTGAAAAAAAGAGGGAACGGTTCGTGGGTGTTGGGCGGGCGAAGCCCACCTAATACCCCCTATTGGTCCCATCACCACGGCGATTTCCAGAAAACCAATAAGAAAAACAAATCTTGCGAGGCGAGATGTGCTATAATTAGAACACCTGTGCTTTCGGGCCTAAAGGAGTTCTCTGATTAGCTAATCACAGTTCTTCGGGTTCGTTTATATCGCAGGTCCGAAAACCGGTTAAAACGCGAGTTTAGGGTCGTGTGATGCGGAATCAGGATTGCAGCTCATAACCTGGAGGTCGCTGGTTTCCCCAAGGGGGACGTTCCGCGAGTCCAGCCCCCGCAACTTTAAGGCAATCGAAGACCGCAAGGCTTGCAGGTTTCAAAAGGCATGAACGGCTTCTTGCAATACAAGCAGGCAGAGGGATTATCGCCTGCCACTGTCTTCAACTACGAGCGCGACTTGAAGCTTTGGTTGAAGTATCTGGGGATATGGATGTTGGGCTGATCATTCCACTCATCTGCTCAATTTTGTGAATTACCTGCGTACAGAGTATGTGCCGCGCCGGATCGTTGGAGACAACGCCCGCAAGTTGTCAGATAAAACGATCTACAACTTCTATATGAGCCTCTCGTCTTTCTTCACCTGGGCCTGCCGTGAATTCGAGATTCCGAACACAATGAAAAAAGTACCGCGGCAGCGTGTACCGGAAGATCCGCCAGTAGAGCCTTTCAAGCGTAAAGAAATCGAACTTCTGCTCAAGGCCTGTGATTCCTGTGCGGAAGCCGAAACTCATGATCGGCGCAAGTTCGTCATGCACCGTCCAACCGGGAAACTTGACAAAGCGATTTTGCTCACCTTGCTGGATACCGGCTTGCGGGCGAGTGAACTTTGTTCACTGCGAATAGGCGATATTGATTTGAGAACGGGCAAAATTATTGTCCGTTCAGGAGCGGGCAGGGCGGGCTTCCCGATGCCCTGCCGTTCATCCGCCGCGCTTCTCCTCCCAATCTTCGCACCGGCGATGGCCTTGCTCAACATGATCGGACATCTGCTGCCTGGCAAGGATGCGGGCGATCACGGCTTTTCAATGCTGGCGCTGGAAGTGACGCGCGCGCTGTCGCATAACGTCACCACCGAAATGGACCTGATACTGTGGGAGACTGCGCCTGCCATCCGGGCCGACGCCGAGGCGGCGGAGGTTTTCCGTGGGTCAGGCGCCCCGGAGCTTGCCCTCCGCTCTTCATGGCGGCGGGCGGGCTTGTCACCGAAGTGGGCGGGATGATGATCCACGGCTCGGTCGTGGCACGCGAGTACAGCATCCCGGCGGTGGTGGGAGTCCACCAGGCCACGCTGCGGCTGAATAACGGGCAGCGCATCCGGGTGGATGGGACAGCGGGGAAATTCGTAGTATTGGAGGAAGCATCGGATATTTAAACTTTGAGCTTCCGAAGTTTGGTCGCGAGTAACGAAATCAGGTGAAATATAAAAATCCGCCAGTACGGCTGATTTATTGGATGCCCCCAAGAGGACTCGAATATCATCCCCCTTGGGGACCGCTGTTTGGGCTTCGTGTCCCCCGCAGGGAGGTGAAGAGTCCAAGAAATCAAAACCCGCCTGGATAACCGGCGGGTCGTGTGCCCCCAAGCGGACTCGAATCGCTGTTTTTGGCTTGAGAGAATCACATCCCGGGTCATTGATTAGCGAGGTACCTATACAGGCCTGTTTCAAAAGATGGTTAAAAAAAATAAGTGGATTCGTACCTGCGACCAAGCGACTAATGAGCCAGGCGGTTGCTTTTCCATAGCTTCCACTCTTGTTCAGCACCATCATATCTGGCGGCGATTTTCTACGCTCCCGCACCAGATATGGGGGAGGACTGTTTTCAGGGGCTTTGAAGGCCAAAATCTACTGCAACCCTACTGCAAGTCAAAGAATAGATTTCCGTCCAGCGCACCCAGTTTGAGATTCGAGGTGGAGATCCTATTCACATCCGTTTCAAAGTGCGATTTGGCGGAAGGGCAATTCGTGCCAATCGGCTCAGGTTCAATGCTGAGAATTCTGCAATGGCTCGGCGTACTTTATTATTCTACCCAGCCTAGTCCGCAGGGATGCGATGTGGTAAATTTAGACCCGCCATGCCTTTCCTCGCCATTGCACTGCTTCTCACTTCTGCGGCCTTTCACGCCATCTGGAATCTTCTCCTCAAACAATCCTCGGAAAAATATGTTGCCATGGGTTGGCAGGTGATCATCAGCGGCATCTTATCGGTTT
>JAPLGV010000139.1 GCA_026389975.1 Chloroflexota bacterium | reverse complement strand
GCAAGGCCGTTTCCGAGTCCATATGTGATTCGATTATAGTAACAATCGCAAAATTTTACACCAGAACCAAGGAGAAACTATGAGCAAAAAGAAAGTCCGCGTGGCGATCATTGGCGTAGGGAACTGCGCCTCTTCGCTTGTTCAGGGGATTGAGTTTTATAAGAACACGCCCGAAGACGCAACCGTTCCCGGCTTGATGCACGTCAACCTGGGCGGGTATCACATCCGCGACATCGAGTTCACCTTGGGAATTGACATCAACGTGACCAAAGTGGGCAAGGACCTCTCTGAAGCGATTCTTGCCGAACCCAACAACACTTATAAGTTCTGTAACGTGCCCATGCTGAACGTGCCGGTGGTGCGCGGCATGACCCACGACGGCCTGGGCAAATATCTCTCGCAGGTGATTACCAAGGCCCCCGGCCCAACCGCCGACATCGTCAAATTGCTCAAAGACACGAAAACCGACGTGGTAATCTCGTACCTGCCAGTCGGCTCGGAGATGGCCACCAAGTGGTACGTGGAGCAAATCATCGAAGCGGGCTGCGCCTTCGTCAACTGCATCCCGGTGTTCATTTCCTCGTCCGAGTACTGGGCCAAGCGCTTCAAAGATGCCGGTCTGCCCATCCTGGGCGACGACATCAAGTCCCAGGTCGGCGCGACCATCCTGCACCGCGTGCTCACCAGCCTGTTCGTGGACCGCGGCGTGCGCATTGACCGCACCTACCAGCTCAATTTCGGCGGCAACACGGACTTCCTGAATATGCTGGAGCGCGAGCGCCTTGAGTCCAAGAAAATCTCCAAGACCGGCGCGGTCACCAGCATGATCCCTTACAAGATGGACCCCGATAACGTCCACGTTGGCCCCTCGGACCATGTGCCGTGGCTGACCGACCGCAAGTGGTGCTATATCCGCATGGAAGGCACCACCTTCGGCGATGTGCCGCTCAATGTGGAAGTGAAACTGGAAGTGTGGGACAGCCCCAACTCGGCCGGCGTGGTCATTGATGCCGTTCGCTGCGCCAAACTGGCACTCGACCGCGGCCTTTCCGGCCCGATCATTGGACCCTCGTCGTATTTCTTCAAAACTCCGCCCAAACAGTTCAGGGATGATGTCTGCCGCGAAAAGACCGAAGCCTTCATCAAAGGCGAGAGCAACGAGTAATCCATAACCGTGCGAAGGTTTAAAACCTTCGCACGGTAGTCCCGGTTCCTGCGAAGTAGTCCCGGTTCCCGCACGGGGCACGGGGCACGGGCAAGGTTCTTTTCGGGTAAAATTCGACCCATGACTTCTTACCGTACCTTCCCTGCGCGTCTTCTCTGGACCTTGAGCCTGCTGGCCGTTTTCCTGACTGCTTGCTCTGCCCTGTCGCCAGCCCCCACTCCCACTGCGACCGCTACCCTGACCCCTGAGCCGACCTCCACGCCGACGCTCACGCCCACCCCCACGCCCCCGCCCACACCCACGCCCATTCGCACCCCTCCCGCTCTCCCCGTCTTGTACCAGAACGACAGTCTGACCCCGTTCGGTTCGCCGCAACCTTATGTTCAGGAACCATGTCAGGTTCTGCAAGACAAATGGTCTTCGGCGAACAGCGCACCGGGGACAGTGGCGATGGTGATCATGTTCCATTCCGTCACCAATAATGCCGTGACCAGCCCAAGCCAGATTTCAGAATACGATTTCCGCCAGTTGATGAGCCGCCTCCATGACGACGGGTTCCAGGCCATTACTACGCTGCAACTTGCCGATTTCATGGAAAAGAACGCTAGGATTCCACCTCGCTCGGTGTTGTTGGTCGTGGATGACCGCAAGTCCAGCGATTACTTTAATATCCTTTTCCGCCAGTATTGGGAGCAATATAGCTGGCCGGTGGTCAACGCCTGGATCAGCACCGACCTGAGTTCCGCCGACCTGTGGCAGCAGCAAGTGGACCTGCACAACGAAGGCTGGGTGGATTACCAGGCGCACGGCGTCGTCCACAACATCGGCATGGGACCGGATGCAAGCGACGAATACATCTACAGCGAACTGCAAGGCTCGATTGACCGCTTCCTGCTGCATTTTGGGGAGCCGCCGATCGCCATCATCTGGCCGTTAGGCGAATTCACGCCGCGTGCCGCCGAGGTTGCGCGCCAATTGGGCTACCGGCTGGGATTCACGGTCAACCCGCGTGGACCGGTGATGTTCAACTGGGTTCCATTGGCGGATACGCTCGATCCGCGGCGCCCCACCTGGATCCCGGAAGGCCCGGTCAACGACCCGTTGATGGTCCTGCCGCGTTACTGGGACACAGACGCCATCATCCATATTAACGACGTGATGCAGGTCGGACAGGAAGCCGCTGCTTACGCCGAACAAAACCAAGTGACTGAACTGGAATATTACGATATCGTCTGCGCACCGCAATACGGGCCGATTCCGTAAGGGCGACCCATGTCATCCCCGCAAGGGGACATCGTCCCCGAGGGGACTGAGTGACCCCACCCCAAACAATTATGTCCTGCATCTTCTGCAAAATCATCTCCGGGGTAGTCCCGGTTCCCGGACGGGGCGGCGAATCACCTGCCCAAATACTCTACCGCGATGACTTGGTCACGGCTTTCCGCGATATTCACCCCATTGCCCCCACGCACATCCTCATCGTTACCAACCGGCATATTGACTCGGTTAATGAACTGGAACCTGTGGATGAGTCTCTGGTGGGGCACATGGTCATGGTGGCGAAACAACTCGCGGCACAGGAAGGGATTGCGGAACCCGGCTACCGGCTGATCTTCAACACCGGCGCGCATGGCGGGCAGACGGTCTTTCATCTCCACCTGCATCTGATCGGCGGCAGGCTGGCGCGCGTGGTAGTCCCGGTTTCAGCACGGGGCTTTGCGCTGGAATAAAACGACGGGCTGTAAGTGCACAGCCTGTCAAATTTTTCATTTCCACCGGCTTACTTTTTTCTCAGCAAACTCCAGACATACACCCCCATCCCGATCCCGGCCAGCAAAAACACCGCCCCAACAATGCCCAGCAGTGCCGAGGGTTTATTCCTGGGGATATTGGCTTCCGTTACTGTTTTAGCCTGTGCACCGTAGTCAATGTAGGCGATATCACCGGCGGTGACATCCAGACTGGAGGTCAGGTTAATCGTGGGGTTATACCCATCCGGCGCTGCCGCGCTGACGTTGTACTGTCCCATCGGCATATTCGTGAAACACATGCCCTGGTAGGCAGTCGCGTCCGGGTTAATGGCGGTGGTCAGGGTTTGCGAGTAAGCCCCATCCAGGCTGGTGAGACTGATCGCCGCACCAGGAATGGCCCTCTCGGTCATCTGGCGCAAGCCGTCGCCGTTAACATCATTGTAGACCAGCACACACACTTCGGCGATGCCGCCCACACCCGGTGTGGCCGTTGGCAGGGCTGCTGTCGGTATCGGCGAAGGCCCGGGAGTCGGCGAGGCGGCTGAGGGTCCGCCGACGCCCAGCATTAACTCCTGTCCCTCGCGTAGAGAGCAATTCGCGTCCAACTGGTTGGTCGTGCGCAGAGAGTCCAGCGACACGCCGTACATCAGGGATATCCGTTCGCAGGTATCCCCGGCTTTGACGATATAGATAATCCGTCCATCCGGGCCGGGGGTCGGTGAGGGGTAAGCTACCTGCAGTTCGCCCGGTGCAGCCTGCACACCCGAGGAAATCCAAGCCAACCCAAGTATAATCAAGAAAACGCTGATGAGCAGAAGAGCTTTGGTCTTCATGGAATCACCTGCGAAGATTATACTCCATCGCCTTTGCCCTTGATATAATAGGCCTGCTGCATAAGGTCCAATTCCAAATGAAAATATCTAGGGGACGGGCTTCTCGCGAAACATATCATCCCCGCAAGGGGACATCGTCCTCTTAGGGGATATTATACCCGCCGAAGGTCCCCGAAGGAGGCACGCCTGTCTTTTGGCGGCATGCCCGCAAGGGGTGCTACGCCAGGAGCCGCCTCCACAAAATTGTGCGGACTTTTGCAAGAGGTCTAATGCAATTGCAGGTTCTCCGGGAATTGCCGTGGTGACCAACTCTTCCCACGTATCACGGGAATTCCCCCAAATCCAAGTTGCGATTCCGAGAAGGAGAAAACATGCCACTACAAGTCATTGTGGGTGCACAATGGGGGGATGAGGGCAAAGGCCGCATCGTGGACTGGTTTGCCGCACAGGGCGATTTCTCCGCCCGCTACAACGGCGGCGATAATGCCGGTCACACCGTCACGGTGGGAAGCAGGATCTTTAAACTGCATCTCATTCCATCCGGGATCATTCACCCGCAAATAGTTGCCATTCTGGGGAACGGCATGGTGGTCAACCCCCGCACGCTATTCGATGAAATGGACATGCTCCTCCAGGCTGGGATTTCCGTCTCGCCGGAACGGCTGCGCCTTTCCTACGCTGCCCACCTCATCACGCCCGCCCACCAGGCGCTCGACAAGGCCCTCGAAGCGAGGCGCGGCAAGGGCAACATCGGTACCACTGGACGCGGCATCGGCCCTGCGTACACGGATAAAGCCACCCGCCGCGGCCTGCGTGCGGCCGACATGCTCGCTCCCAATTTCTATGAGCGGATTGGCGACCATGTCGCCGAGGCCAACCGGACCCTGAGCATGCTTGGCGCACCTGAAATGGATCCGGCACCGGTCTGTGAACAATACCGGGAGTATGCCGGGCGCCTGAAGCTCCATATTGCCGACACAGCGCTCGAACTCCACGCCGCGTTGCAAGCCGGGAAAACTGTCCTGGCCGAAGGTGCGCAGGGGACTCTGCTCGACATTGACTTTGGTACCTATCCTTTCGTGACCTCCTCCAGCACCACTGCCCCCGGTGCGTTGACCGGTCTCGGCCTGGGGCTGGATGCGGCTCGCGAGGCCGGCGTGATCGGCGTGGTCAAGGCCTTCCAGACGCGTGTCGGCTCCGGGCCATTACCGACCGAAGTCTTTGATGACCTGGCCCTTCGATTGCGCGGCACCGGCGAACATCCCTGGGACGAATACGGCACCACCACCGGCCGCCCGCGGCGCGTCGGCTGGCTGGACGGGGTTTTATTGAAGTATGCAGTTCGAATCAACGGCATCCGCGAACTGGCCGTCACCAAGCTGGATATCCTGAGCGGGTTGGAAAGCATCCGGCTCTGTACCGCCTACCGCCGTGATGGGAAGCTGTTCACTGACCTGCCCTTCGGCCCGGCGGACCTGAGTCCGTACGAGCCGGTCTACGAGGAACTGCCCGGCTGGAGGGAAAATGTCTCTGCCGTGCGAACGTGGGCGGATTTGCCACCGGCGGCGAAAACCTATCTCGAGCGGCTGACAGGCCTGGCCGGGGTCCCGGTGCGGCTGGTCAGTGTGGGGCCGGAACGGGAGCAGATTGTCAATCATCCCTAAAAATCGAGACCGCCGAAAGGCGGTCTCGATTTTTATTCAATCGTTCTGGTGCTCGGTTTCTGATATCTTTTTTTGATTTCCGGCAGGAAGTACTCGTTGAAGAATTTATCCACATCGTAATCCGGCTTCCAGCCCCAGTCTTTGCGGGCCAGCGAGTCGTCCACGTCCTCCGGCCAGGAATCGACGATGCCCTGGCGGCGCGGATTTGGCTCGAAAGTGATCTGCGCGCTGGGGAAGGCCTTCAGCGCCCGCTGGCGGAACTCACCGGCTGTCAGGCTGAAAGCCGCGATGTTATAGACCTGGCTGGTGAGACTTTTGCGCGGCGCATCCATCAGCATCAGCAGGGACTTGATGGCATCCGGCATGGCCATGAACGAGATGCGTGTGCCGGCATCCACGAAGCAGGCGTAGGGTTTACCAGCCGCTGCTGAATGCAGCATCTCGGGTCCGTAATCGCTCGTCCCGCCGCTGGGGACGGTGAAGGCGCTGACCAGCCCGGGGAAGCGGATGGCGCGGAAGTCGAGCATTATGGGCGGGGCCGGGTCCAGGTGGCGCTGTCCGTAGAAGAGGCTGTAATACATGCCCAGTTTTTCGCAATAGAGTTTGTTGCAACCGTACATGGTGTGCGGAGTGTTCCACTCGTCTTCTTTTACGTTCCCGGCAGCCTGCTTGGTGGCCCGGTCCGGGAAGCCGTAGGCGGCGATCGAACTGGGGAACAGGAACCTGACCGGCTTCTGGAGCTTTTCCGACTTGTAGGCGGCCAGCAGCAGCAGTTGCATCGTCCCTTCCACGTTGATGCGATGGGCTTCCTCGGTCGCCACTTCCGCTTTCGAGGAGAGCGAGGCTGCCAGATGGAAGATGATGTCGAAATCGTAATCATAAAAAATCTTGACCCGGTTGACCAGGTCCCCCTGAATGTGCTCCGCCGAAAGTGACTTGATCGTCTCGGGCAGGGGCGCCAGGTCGGCGGTTACGATGCGGAAGCCCCGCTTCGTCAGGCTTTGGACAAGCGCTTGGCCGATCTCACCGCACGCGCCGGTCACCAGGACGGATTTTTCGCTCATGGATTTCTCCTTCTGTTCCAGTTTATGCTATACTGCGCACAGTCGCAAATTGCGCTTTTCCCAATCCGGCTCCGGCGGACTAAAGTCCGGCCTCAGTGCATTAAAGTCCGCTAAAAGACGACTTATCACCAGCCCGAAGGGCTTCCAAGTACTGAGCAGGTGGCTTTAGCCCCGCGAACCAGCCGAAAAAAACCGCAGTTTATGGCCGTGTCAGGTATAGAATTAGAATACAAAGGTGGTTGCATCACCAATTGATTGTACAACAGCTTACGAAAAAATTCTTCCGAACTTTGACCGATGAAACTCACGATTTTTTACCGGGTTATGCTCCTGCTCGTTTCCCTGACCGCTTGCAGCGGCCTGTTCCCCGCGCCCACCCTGACCCCCACGCCCGTCCCAGGGACCGAAACGCCCACACCCACCATCCTCTGGTTCCCGCCTACCAATACGCCGGCAACCTTCCCGACCCGGACCATCCTCTCGACCCCGGAACAGCGCCCGGGTCTGGGGGAGCTGCTCTTCACCGATTCCTTCGACTCCCGTGCAGAAACCGGGACTACCCCGCAGCCTGACCTGTGGAGTACGTCCGTGGCCTCCTGGGCCAGCGCAACAGTGACCCGCAACCGGCTGATATTGTCCATCTCCGGGCCGGGACCGGTTTCCATCGCCAGCCTGCGCAACCAGCCGACGCTGGGAAATTTCTACGCCGAAGCCACCGTAAAGCTAAGCCTGTGCGGCAGCAAAGACCAGTTCGGGATGATCTTCCGCGCCGCTCCCGGCGACAACTATTACCGCTTCGCAGTCCGTTGCGACGGTCAGGCGCGCCCTGAACGCGTACTTTCCGGGTCCAACTCACCCCTGCTCGATTGGCAGTCCAGTGGCGATGCGCCCAGCGCGGCCCCTGCCGAGGTCAAACTCGGCGTCTGGACGTTGGGCAGCGAGATGCGCTTCTTCCTGAACGACCACTACCAGTTCTCCGTCCGTGACCCCCTCCTGCCCGCCGGCAGGCTCGGCTTTTTCGTGTATGCCAGCGGGGCCACGCCCATCACCGCCTCTTTTTCAGACCTGGCCGTTTATTCGGTATACTATACTTCGCCTACTCCATCACCCACTTCCTCTCGCACCCCTACCCCCTGATTCCTGATTACCTGCTTCCCAATTACCTTATGATAAATAAACTCAACGACCTCGACCCCAAGACCTGGCTCAAGTTCCAGAAATCCTGGTTCATCCACAACCCCCCGCCGCGCAAGAAAGGCGTGCTGGTCCATCCGGCCAAGTTCCCGGAGACAATGGCCCAGGAATTCATCGAATTCTTCACCAAGCGCGGCGAAACAGTGCTGGACCCGATGGCCGGTACCGGCTCGACGCTCGTCGCCGCCCTGCGGGCGGGACGGCACTCCTACGGCGTCGAGTTGAACCCGAAATATGCCGAGATCGCCCGGCAAATCATTGCCGACGAACGCGCCGCGCTGGGGGCATCCGTCGAAGGCCTAACATCAAAGGTCATCACTGGCGATGCTTTTCTCGCTAACGACTACCAACTTCCGACTCTCGACTATGTCTTGACATCTCCCCCCTACTGGGACATGCTACACGCCAAAGGCGCAAAGACGCAGAAGAAGCGCCACACTTCAGCGGATCTGGACGTCTTTTATTCCGATGACCCAAACGACCTCGGCAACCTGCACGATTACGAGGAATTCCTATCCAAACTGGTTGCCATCTATACCGGGTTGAAGCCCTTACTACGAGAGAAAGCCTACTTGACCATCATTGTCAAGAACATAAAAAAAGGCGGCAAGATCTACCCCCTGGCCTGGGATCTGGGTCGCGAACTCGGCAAGGTCTACACGCTCAAGGACGAAAAGCTCTGGCTCCAGGACAACCAGCGCCTCTTCCCTTACGGGCTGGGCTCCGCCTGGGTGAGTAATACGTTCCACCACTATTGTTTGCAGTTCAGGAATGAGTGAATGTTAAATTGTGATTAGGGAATAGTATTCCTTCTTCATTACAAGCGCCCATCCCCTATTCACCATTCCCTATTCCCTATTTTCCATTCACCATTACCCATACCCCATTTCCCATTCACTATTACCTGCCATGCTCTCAACTTCCGACCTGCTCCACCTCCCCTACACCCCCGACCTGACCGAAGGTGGCATCGCCTATGCCTGCCGCTCGCTGGCCACCACCTACGGCCGCATGGGCGGCTCCCAGCCCCGTGCCCCGTCCGGGAACCGGGACTACCCCGCGGGAACCGGGACTAACGTGGACCGCCTGCGGCGGATCGTGGCGGGGGTGGCTGCCGAGCTGGCTTTCCGGCGCACTCTTTCCGAGCAGTCCATTCCGTTTGACGTCCTGGGGGCCACGCCCTTCACCCACCCTGACCGGTACGATGTCTCGCTGGGCGGGCATCGTTGTCACCTGAAGAGCTTCCTCATCACCCGCCGCCAGCAGATCGCCCTCATCCGGCAAGACCCAGCGCTCGTGCTCCAGGCTCCCGCCCTCGTTCCGCTTGACCAGTTCGCAGCCGAGGATCACAAACCGGATGACCTGTACCTGTTCGCTTTCTTGCTGGGGGTGTTGGCGGCTACCCGGGAAGATGTGGATAGAGCCACGGCTGCCGGTCAACCAGTCTACCTGATCCACCCGCTGCCCGACGAGTGGGCGCGTCCGGCCAACTGGCTGCCGCTCGAAAAGCTGGCCCTCAAAAGCGAATGTGAGGCTCCCATCAGCGTCGAGATCGGCGGACAGAACACCGGGCGGGAATTCGTCACTGCCACGCTGGAACTCCCACCTAAAAAACGCGTGCCTGTGGAGCAGAGTTTCTACAGCCTGGCCTACGTCCACGCCGCGCGCAGGCCCGGGGCTCGGATAGGCCTGCACAGCCCGCTGCGCGGCGAAGCGTATATCGTCCCGGCCCACGCGTGGGGCAATATCTGGGTCTACGGGATGGACATTTTGCTTACCGGCTGGCTCACACACGAGGAGTACCGGCGCCGGTCGTCCGTCCTGCCCATCGGGAGCCGCACCTTCCAGTATGACCAGACGCGCACGAAGAACCTGTCCGGGCCGGTAATAGAGTTGAAACCGCTGGGCGGACTGTTGGCACATGTGAAGGAGTGGGAGGCGGAAAGGGGAAGGCTCGCTCATCTTGGGGCGATTTTATCGTCGAGATAGAATTCGGCTCAATGCACGACGGCCGGGGTAATTTTGCTACTCCACTAATGAAATTATTGGGTTATTATGCTAATGATTAAAAGACGCATTTTTCTCGCTATGTCGGGGTCTCCAGACCCCGACATAGCATTGACCGAAGGTCTCATGCACCTAGGAAAGATATCGACGGTATAGAATTGTTGTACGCGTGTTATCTAAATCGTAAATTTAACGTGGAAGAATGGCTGCCTGTTTTCATCGATGAGACTTGGCAGGAGACCTGCGGTCAGAGACTGGTGCGAGTCAGGAGACCCGCACCAAGCATTGGTCTGCGTGGTGACATGATCGGGAGACCATATCACAGAAGGAGACCTCAGATATTTATGCAGCACTCTGTTGGTTCAAATAATTTCGCAGGTCCCTGTAATACCTGTACCAGTTCCGCAGGTGTGGTCAGGATCATGTCCGCACCAACCTTTTGGAGTTCGTCCCTCTCGCCAAAGCCGCATAACACACCCACTTTCTGGGCTCCGGCGGCGCTCCCGGCGCGCATATCCACGGTGGTATCACCGACCATCAGACAGGCTTCCGGGGACACTTCCATCTTCTCCGCAGCCCACAGGATCTGGTCCGGGAACGGTTTTGTGTGTTTGCAGGTCTGGGCGGTGGCGATGCACTTGAAATATTGCAGAAGGTCGAATTGTTCCAAAAAAACTTTGGTGGTGCGTGTATCGCGGACACTTACCACTGCCAACGGGTAGCGTTTGGATAGTTCCGCAAGCATCTCCTTCACGCCGGGCATCATCAGGAATTTCCTGGGCTTCTTCCTGGGATTGCGCGCCAGCCAGTCGGCCAGAGCAAAGATAACGCTGTCCAGGCCGAGCAGATCGGGGATGCCAAGCAGGAAGTTGCCCGGAGCCTCGGTCGCCATGAGGATGCGCCGGGCGAGGCGAGCCGTTTCCTGTTTGGGGAACAAGAAATGAAAGGGATTGAGCAGGCGGGCGAGCTTTTCGGCCATCACATCGTCGGTGTCGCTCAGTGTGCCGTCTACGTCAAAGCAGATGGCGCGGATGCGGGAAATGTGCAGGGGCATCGGCTTAATTAGAAATTCAAAGAGGTTCAAATCAGGATTACCGGTTTTACTGCTTCATATATATTTATGTGAACTATAAACAATCAAAATACAGGTAATTACAGCAAAATTGGTTCACATCTTTGCGCAGTACCCTGTATTTTACCCCAACTCCCCCAGTTCTTTCCCTCCATCACTGGGATTCCCAAAGACCCAAGACTCGGCTTTATAATACAGGTATGGCGACCTGGATTGCTCACCTGCGGATTGCTGAAAACCTGCTTGGCCTCTTCCCGGACCTGGATCCGGCCGGCTTTGCGGTGGGCAACCTCGCCCCCGATTCCGGCATCCCGGATGAGAAGTGGGAAAAGTTCACCCCGCCTCCGGAGGTTACACATTTTGGCAACTTCCCGGGTGCCTATCGAAAACTTGCCGACATGGAATTCTACCGGCGTTATCTCCTGCCCTTGCGCGGCACAGCGGATATCGCTCCGGTTTCGTTCCGGATGGGATATTTTTTCCACTTGATTGCTGATAATCTGTGGAGCCAGGAAATTGCCGAACCTACCACACAGCGCTTTTCTGCTGAATTCGCCGCGGATAAGGACTTCATCTGGGAAGTCAAGAAAGACTGGTACGGTCTCGACTTTATCTACGTCCGTGACCATCCCGATTGCCTGTTCTGGCGCGTTTTTCTGGACGCCCGACCCGATACAGGGGAATTGGATTTCCTGCCGCTGGAGGCTGTTCGTCAGCGAGTTGAGTACATCCAACAGGACTATCAGCGCACTGACGAGGATGTGAAAAAAGCGTATAATCGTCCTTACATCTATCTTTCTGGCGCCGAGATGGATCGTTTCGTAGATGAATCTACCCGGCAACTTTCTCGTATAGTTCGACATCTATGGATTAACGGTGCGGCCACGGACGGTTTCATCTCCGCCCTGGATTTGACGATTTAACGAGGAGAGATTCAAATGGCAAACAAGCATACCATCATAAACAACCAGAACAGCGGCTTCTTCCAGGACCTGGTTCTGCGTATCAAACTCATCCTGCGTCTGATCGGTGACCGGCGCGTCAATTTCTTATTGAAACTACTGCCTATTGCGGCGGCCATATACGTTATATCGCCGGTGGACCTGATCCCTGGCGCGGTGTTTCCGGTTATTGGCGCTTTAGACGATGCCGTTGTGATCTGGTTGGGCACTACGCTGTTCGTGACACTTTGCCCCGATGATGTTGTCCAGGAACACACCAATGTTTTGCAGAAGGTGGTCACCGGCACCTGGCGGGACGCTCCGCAGCAGGACGAGGTTGGCGAGATCATTGATACTGAAGCGAGCGATGAACTCGAAGAAGAGTAGGCAAAATAATCTGCAGCGTGCCGGACCCGGCAGCGGTTTGCAAAGAATTATGGACTTATGCTGTCCGAAATGCGCGATTTGTCACCCCGATTCGTGACGGTTCTCACTGGATTAGTTGTCGGACAGGTTCTACTGCTCCTTACATAAATTTTTGAACTGAAGCGGCCAAAAAAAACGACGATTTGGGTTAAAATATTTACGCAGTACCCTGCAAACTGAAATTAATTCCGGAGGTGTGCTATGGCTGAACGGACATGGGAAGTGAGTAAGGTTTGTTTTTGCGACCACGTCAAACGCGAAGTGGCGTTGGAGGCCGAGGTTCTCTATCCGGCAGATACCCTCCCCGACCCGCCACGGGTACTGTCACATCGCTGTTCGCTTGGCATGCTGTGTAACCAGTTTGCCCAGCCGACCTGTGTCTGGGCTGGCACGAATCCGGATTACGATCCATTCCGCCGGTAAATTAATATTGCTAAAATCAAAAAGGCGGCCCGTGAAAGGGTCGCCTTTTTGGTTGGTGCTCGTCAAAAAACTTACTTGACTTCGACGACGGCGCCGGCTTCTTCCAACTTCTTCTTGGCGTCCATGGCGGCGTCTTTACCGACTGCGGCCATTACTTTGCCGTCGGCGGTCTCGGCCATGGCCTTGGCCTCGGTCAGGCTCAGGTTGACCAGCTGGCGGATGACCTTAATGACCTCGATTTTCTTGGGGCCAGGTTCCTTGATGACGACATCGAATTCGGTCTTCTCTTCGACGGCCTCAGCAGCTGCCGCGGGAGCAGCACCGGCAACGGCCATAGCGACGGGAGCGGCGGCGGAAACGCCCCACTTCTCTTCCAATTTCTTGACCAGTTCAGCAGCCTCGAGGACCGAGAGTGCGCTCAACTGTTCGACGATTTTTTCCAGATCAGCCATTGTAAATCTCCTTCAGATTTCTTTTGAAAAGTTTTTTGTTGGAGTAGTAACGACTTACCCTAAAGGGTGCTTCGCGAAGTCGTTACTACGATATCTTATGCCGCAATAGGTGCGGCCTTTTCGGAAAACGCCTTGACCACGTAAGCCACCTGGCGGCCAGGTTCGGCCAGTATGCGGACCAGTTTGCTGGCGGGGGCCTGCAGAATACCCAGCAGTTGCGCCCGTATAACGGGCAGGGGCGGAAGGCTGGCAAGCGCCTTGACCTCGGCGGGTTTGAGGAGCGTACCAGCGCCCATGAAACCACCTTTGATCTTGACGGCTTCCATGCCTTTGGTCGCCTCTGTGAGCGCCTTGGCGAACCCGGCGGGGTCGGAGAAAGCAAAGCCGATCGCCGTGCTCTTTTCTGCATAGTCAGCCGGGACCTTGAAGCCAGCCTTTTCCAGAGCCAGTTTGGCCAGCGTGTTCTTGACGATATGGAACTCACCGCCAGCCTCACGGATCTTGGCCCGGATAGCATCCAGGTTGTTCGTCTTTAAACCGGAATACTCAACCAGAACGACAGCCTGGCTCTTGCTAACCCACTCCATATACTGGGTCAGAATGGTCTCTTTCTGTGCTTTTGATTTTGACAAAGAATATCACCTCCTTTCCAATCAAAAAGTCTTTGCCCGAGCGTTCCAGGCAAAGACTTTTACTCCCCGGAAAGGGAAGGGTGTTTCCACCAGTCTTCACCTGGGCAGGAGATTAAGCTCTTCGAGTGTGCTTAGAGCGCCTGCTGTCTTCGGCGAAGGAATAGATCTCGGGCGGGGCGAATATTGCTATTCGCTTTCCTCCATTGACTGGGCCAAGTTGGCATCAATCTTGATGCCGGGGCCCATCGTTGAAGTCATTGTGATGTGCTTGATGTAATTGCCCTTGGCAGCAGCCGGGCGGGCCTTCATGATGGCATCCATCAACGCAGAGAAGTTTTCGTAGATTTTTTTCTCGTCGAACGAGGCTTTGCCAATCGAAACGTGGATGTTGGCGGTCTTGTCCAGGCGGAATTCGACGCGGCCGGCCTTGGACTCGGTAACTGCGCGGGCGATATCTTCGGGACCAACAACAGTGCCAGCCTTGGGGTTCGGCATCAGACCACGAGGTCCGAGCACGCGGCCGAGTTTACCGACCTTGCCCATCATGTCTGGCGTGGCGATGGCGACATCGAAATCGAGCCAACCGTTCTGGATCTTGGTCAGGGTCTCTTCGTCATCAGCGACGGTATCGGCACCAGCGTTGCGGGCGTTGGTTGCGCCGTCACCCTGTGCAAAAACCAGCACGCGGACGGCCTTACCCAGACCATGCGGCAGAACAACCACGTCGCGCACCTGCTGGTCAGCCTGTCGGGGGTCGAGGCCCATGCGCATGTGGACTTCCACAGTGGCGTCAAATTTTGCGTACGAAGTTTCTTTTACCAGTTTGACCGCTTCAGTCGGATCGTAGAATTTTTCCAGATCCACTTTGGCCGCGGCGGCCAGATATTTCTTTCCGTGTTTAGCCATGAGTTCTCCTTTGTGGTGCAAGCGGGCCGTGAGTAAATCCAGACCCTCCCACCGGGTTAATCAACGACAGTAATGCCCATGCTGCGGGCAGTGCCCTCAATTTGGCGCATGGCACCTTGGATGTCAATCGCGTTCAGATCCTTCATCTTCAACTGTGCAATCTCTTTGACCTGGGCATGAGTCACATTGCCGACCTTTTCACGGTTCGGTACACCTGAACCTTTATCCACGCCGGCGGCCTTGCGCAGCAAGACAGCGGCAGGAGGCGTTTTCAGGATGAAGGTAAACGAACCGTCGGTGTAGACGCTAATTTCTGCCGGAAGGACTTCGCCCTGGCGAGTGGACGTGCGGGCGTTGTAATCCTTGCAGAATGCCATGATATTGATGCCATGACCGGCCAGCGCCGGGCCAATGGGGGGTGCAGGATTGGCCTTACCGGCCTCAATCTGCAGACGAACAATTGCCTTTATCTTCTTTGCCATTTTTACTCCTTGTATGGTTTTAGCGGGTGATTACGGGACACCCTCCCATAAGACCCTAAAGGCCTTCGAGATCTTTAGGGTCTAAGCTTTTTCTACCTGCAAGAAGTCCAGTTCCACCGGCGTTTCGCGCCCGAAGAACGAGACCATCACGCGCGCCTTCGTGCGCTCCATGTCAATTACTGCAACCACCCCCCGGAAATCGTTGAACGGTCCATCTACGATACGGACGCGTTCTCCGACCTTGAACGTCACTTTGATTGTCGGCGCTTCGGCTTCCATGCGTTTGAGGATCTGAGCCACTTCCTCGGGGCGCAGGGGAGTGGGCAGGTTGCCCATGCCGACAAACCCGGTCACGCCCGGTGTGTTGCGTACCACGAACCATGATTCTTCACTCAGCGCCATATTGACCAGAACGTAACCAGGGAAGATGTGACGTTCCACGGTACGGCGTTTGCCATCACGCACTTCGATCTCTTCTTGTGTGGGCACGACAACGTCGAAGACTTTGTCCTTCATGCCCATCGTCTCAATGCGCTGCTCGAGGTTATGGCGTACTTTGTTTTCGTAACCGGAATAGCAATGAATCACATACCAGGCCGGTCCCTCGGGGATCGATTCGGTATCTTCCATCGGAGCAGGGGCTGCCTGGCGAACAGTCTTTGGTTCGCTTAAAACAGGCTGTTCCGAGTGAGATTCATTCTCCTCGGATTCAACCGGTTCCTGCTCGAACTGTTCTTCCGGATCTTGATCGGACATCATTCAACCTCGTTGGCCTTGCTCCAGGGAGAGATCAGGCGCCAATTGCCAGAACCAGAAGCTTTACGGCAATTTCGTCTACCAACCAAAGGAATAAGGACATGATCACCACCACAATGATCACTATGATGGTCAAGCGGCGGGCCTCCGGCCAGGTCGGCCAGTGGACTTTGCGCAACTCGCCAATCGTTTCGCGGAAAAAGCGCCGGATGGCATTCTCGCGCTTGGTTTTATCGTTTTTTCCGGCCACGTTAGACTCCTTCTTACTGACCGTGACAACGCCGCCTGATAAATTGCCGAAAAGGAAGGGCGGCGTTGTATCTACAGGCCAGGCAGGACTTGAACCCACAACCGCTCGTTTTGGAGACGAGAGCTCTACCAATTGAGCTACTGGCCTACATACCGTGCTCCAGTGTCAAGTGCTTCAGTGTCACGTGACACCTGGCACTGGAACACGCGGCTCTTACTTAGTCTCGCGGTGCAAGGTGTGCTTCCGACAGCGTGGACAGTACTTGTTGAATTCCAAGCGGTTCGGATCGTTGCGGCGGTTCTTCTCCGTCACATAGTTGCGCTCTTTGCAGTCGTTACATGCCAGGATGATCACTGGGCGGACGTCTTTCTTTTTACCAGCCATTCTATGCACCCTAACTATCGAACTATTCGATGATTTTTGTAATGACGCCAGCGCCGACGGTCAGGCCGCCTTCGCGGATGGCGAACTTGGAGCCTTGTTCGAGGGCCACAGGGACTATCAGGGTCACGGTCAGGTCAACATTGTCACCCGGCAGGACCATTTC